>DASXQN010000050.1:0-4177 GCA_036507155.1 Anaerolineales bacterium | reverse complement strand
CTTCTGTTCACCAATTCGGGCATGGTGCAGTTCAAGGACGTCTTCCTCGGCACGGATAAGCGCCCGTACAAGCGCGCCGTTGACTCGCAAAAGTGTATGCGCGTCGCCGGAAAGCATAACGACCTCGATGACGTCGGCCGCGACGACACGCACCACACGTTCTTCGAGATGCTCGGGAACTGGTCATTCGGCGACTACTACAAGAAGGAAGCCATTGAATGGGCCTGGCAGCTGCTGACGGACGTCTGGGGGCTGCCGAAAGAACGCTTATACACGACCGTCTTTAAGGATGATAAGGGCGATATTCCCACCGACGACGAGGCCGCTTCCAACTGGCTTAAGCAGCCCGGCTTCGACGCGAAGCATCTCTTCCATTCCGGACGCAAGGATAACTTCTGGGAAATGGCTGAGACCGGTCCATGCGGTCCGTGCTCCGAGGTCCATTATGACCTGCGACCGGAGGCGGGTATGGTGACTCAGGAAGTGCTGGAGAGTGACCGCTTCGTCGAGCTCTGGAACCTGGTCTTCATCCAATACAATCGCCTCGGTCCCAATCAGCTCGAGCCGCTGCCCGCCAAGCACGTGGATACCGGCATGGGCTTCGAGCGGCTGGTCGCAATCCTGCAGGGCGTCGACTCCAATTACAAGACCGACCTGTTCACAGCCGCGTTGGACGTCCTGCGCAGTCTGGCGGGCGCGACGGAGAAGCAGATGCTGGCCGACTTCACACCCTACCGCGTCGTGTGTGACCACGCACGCGCCGCGGCCTTCCTGATCGCGGACGGGGTGGTGCCGGGGAATACCGGCCGAAATTATGTCACGCGCATGATCATCCGGCGCGCCGCCCGCTTCGGGACGAAGATCGGACTGCGCGAGCCATTTCTGGCGCGCGTCGCCGAAGCCGTGATCGAGACGTATGGCGCGTTTTATCCGGAACTTGAGAAGAGCCGCTCCGCGATCGTCGACAACCTGACGCGCGAGGAGGTCCGCTTCGCGCGGACGGTTGAGGCGGGCACCGCCCAACTGCAGAATCTGCTCGAAGAGCTGCGCAAGCAAAAAGGAACGGTTCTCGATGGGCACGAGGCCTTCGACTTGTACGCCACGTTTGGCCTGCCGCTTGAGATCGCGCGCGACATCGCACGCGAGCAGGGCCTGGACGTGGATGAGGCCGGCTTCCGCACCGCTTTGGCGGGTCACCGCATCGCCTCCGGCGGTGGCAAGGCCATGGGCCCTTTGGGCGGCGAGGACGCGGAGTTCTTCGCGACGATCCTGAAGGATCTTCAGAAGCAGAAAAAGCTCGACGAGCATGGCGTGGAGTACGATCCGTATACGAGCTTGCGGGTCGAAGGGGAGGTGTTGGCCATGATCGTCGGCGGACAATCAGTTAAGTCTGCCTCCTTCGGTGAAGCGGTTGAGGTGATACTCCCGAAAACCGGGTTCTACATCGCATCCGGCGGCCAGGTTGCGGACACTGGTTATATCCGCAAAATACCCTCTCCCAGCGGGAGAGGGCAGGGTGAGGGAGAATCCTGGGAGATCGAGATCACCGATGTGCGCAAGCCATCCGCGGGGATCATCGTGCATGTAGGCGAAGTGATCTCCGGCCAGCCCGGGGTAGGGGATCGGGCCATCGCGGAAGTGGACCGGACCCGCCGGCACGACATCATGCGCAATCACACGGCCACGCATCTGCTGCATGCCGCGCTGCACCATGTGCTCGGAGAGCACGCTCGCCAGGCGGGCTCGCTGGTCGCGCCCGATCGCCTTCGGTTCGATTTCAACCATCCGGAGGCCATGACGCCCGAACAGATCGAGCGCGTCGAGCGCATCGTGAACGAGGCGATCGCGGCGGACATGGAAGTCGTCCCCAAGCTGAAACCGCGCGAGGATGCGATCGCCGAAGGCGCCATGGCTCTCTTTGGTGAAAAGTACGGAGAGACCGTGCGGACCATTACCATTTCGCCGATGTCCAGCAGTTCAACTGCTGGACGAACAGCGGAGCTGGAGGACACTGTTGCACATCCCACTGCCGACGTGGAGCAACAAGAGAAATACTCCTACGAGCTTTGCGGCGGCACACACCTCGAGCGCACGTCCGATGCCGGCGTTTTTCTGATCGTCAGCGAGGGGTCGGCCGCGGCCGGCATCCGGCGCATCGAAGCGGTCACAGGCCGCGCCGCATACGACCTGATCGCACGGCGCTTCCGCGCCATGAAGCAAACTGCCGCCATTCTCAAATCGGCGGTCGATGAGCTGCCTCGCAAGGCGAGCGCATCGCAAGACGAGCTCACAGAGCTGAGGAAGGATCTCGCCGGCCTGCGCACTGTGGCTGCGCTTTCAACGTTTAATGCAGAGCTCGCCAGGGCGAAGCCGGTCAACGGCGTCAACGTGCTCGCTATCGAAGTTCGCGGCGCCGACGCAGACACACTCAGGGGACTCGCGGATAAGTTTCGTGAGAAATACCCGCAGAACGGAGTGGTGGTTCTCGCGGCGGGGACGACTCTCCTGGCGGTCGTCACCGAAGACGTCGTGAAGCGCGGGCTGAAAGCGGGCGACTTGATCGCCGGCATCGGAGGCCGCGGCGGCGGACGACCTACGATGGCGCAGGGCAGTCTGCCGGACGGTTTGAACGCAGCCGAAGCGCTTAAGAAGGTTTCCAAAACGGTTGAACAAAAGCTGAAATAGATTGTAGGGGCGGCCAAGTGGGTCGCCCTTTTTTGTTTGTCAAAGTAAGGGGTGTCAAAAAGTCGATGGCGAATAGGTCAATTCATCCCTGTAGCGGTGAGCCTACGCTCGTCGCTGCACGTTTATAATATCCACTGCATGAAAACACAGATCCTGACGCTCGAATCGCATGACGACCTGATCTCGGTCCGTGATCGCCTGTCGTGGACGAAGACGCCGCGTGTCCTGCTTGTCTGGCCCGGCTATGAAGACGTGTCCCTGCGCGAACTGGACTTGAAAGTCTTGCAGCGCCACGCCAACTCGCTCGGCGCGCAACTCGGACTTGTGACGCGGCGCGCGTCGGTGCGGCGAGAGGCCGAGGCGCTCGGCCTGCCTGTCTTCGAATCCACTGCGATCGCCCAAAAGGATGCATGGCCTGCGCGCGCGATCAAGAAGGAATCCATCGCGCGCCCGCCGCGTCAGGACCTGAGGCGCATGCAATCCCAGGCCCGGACGATCGAGAGCGGATGGCGTACCAATCCCGGACTACGCTTCGCGGCATTTTCGATTGGCGTGTTGGCTGTCCTGCTCGTGGCCGCGCTGTTCGTGCCGCGCGCGTCGGTCACTCTCCAGCCGGAATCCCAGGTACAGAGCCTCGTTATTCCCGTGATCGCAAGTCCGGCGATCCAATCCGTATTCGTGACCGGGAGCGTGCCAGCCGGCCTTGAGACCCTCATTGTCGAGGGCTCGCAGACGCTTCCGATCAGCGGTCAGATCACGATCCCGCAGACCAAGGCACGCGGTATCGCGCGCTTCGAGAATCTGACGGACGCGGAGGTGCGCATTCCGGCGGGGACAGTGATCTTTACGCTGGGGGAGTCCCCGGTTCGATTCGCGACGGTCAATGCGACTCATATTACGGCCGGCATCGATCAGTTCGTCGAGGTGCCCATCGAGGCCATCCGCGCCGGTTCCTTGGGAAACCTGCCGGCGAACGCGCTGCAGGCGATCGAAGGCTCTGTTGGACTTTCGGCTTCGGTGACCAACGCCGAGCCAACCGCCGGCGGCTCGGACCAAACGGCGGTGGGCGCAGGCGAAGCCGAGCGGATGCGATTGCGCGAAGCCCTGATGCGGGACCTCACCAGCCAGGCAGAGGTTAACTTCCAGGGACAGGTGCTCCCGAATGACCTGTTGCTTCTGGATACGCTAAAAGTCTCGCAAACGCTGGATGAGTCGTACAGCCCGCCGGCGGATCAGCCGGGCAGTTCGTTGACACTCAACATGCGGCTAGAGTTCGCCGTATTGGTCGTCTCGACAGATGATCTCAAGCAGCTTGCTCAGGCGGCGCTGGATGCCAATTCTCCGCAGGGCTTCAGCCCGGTAGCCGATTCCCTGACGTTCATCTCGGTCAGTGCGCCGGTGACGGATGCGGATGGGACGACGCGCTGGCAGATGAAAACCGAACGTCGCCTGCTGCGAAATGTTGATACGACGCAGGTCCTGAGCATCGTGC
>DASXQN010000049.1:0-9442 GCA_036507155.1 Anaerolineales bacterium | reverse complement strand
GACTGGTACACCCGCAGTTTGAGGGTCATGTCCTGCGATTCGATTCCAAAGAAGACCTGCCAGCCGCGCTCGTCAGCCCAGCCCAGCCCATTGTGCGGATCGTAGATCAATGGCGAGCCGGGAGGCGCAGTGGGAGCGAGCACTTGAATCGCCTTGACGAGATCCGGCGAGACGTAAGGCGGTGGCGCGAACGGATCCGCGCCCGACGCCGGCCCACTCGGTGGCGCAGCCAGGGCGCCCACCAGGATCAAGCCATCCACCTGCCCGTGCGGATGAAAGGCCACGCCGGACGCATCGACCCAGGTGTAGCCGTCGCCTTGCTGCCACAGGATGATGGGCACGCGCTCGGTCACCCGGACCGAGACCTGATTCGGCAGCCGGATCGTTACCTCGGCTGAGGCCAGTTCCGGATAATTCAATCGCAAGCGCTTCTCCAAGTCCGCGGATCGCATCAGGAAGATCGGCTGTCCGTTCACGCCCAGCGCGGCGCTGATCTCTTCCGCAGCGATGCGTGTATTGCCGGTCACCTGTGGCGCCAAGACGTGGAAGTAGGGCGAAGTCCACAAGAAGTAGAACAGCGCACCCACGGCCAGCGCCGAAGCGATCGCGACGAAGCGCGTGGACAGCAACTCGCGGGGCCAGCTGGGCGCTTGCACGCGCGTCTGCGGCAAACCGAGCGCGGTCTGGTAGCGGCGCGTGTTGCCACGTGGCCCGTGGCCTGCAGGGACGTGGGCCATGCCGCGCGCCGTGACAGGCGGCATCGGACGGTAGGCGCGCTGCGTGGCCTGTTGCTGCCGCTTGGATGCTTCCTCGGCGCGCCGGCGGCGCACTTCCTCTGCGCGATTCAGAGGTCGGTGCGCGCTCATGGCTGCCTCTGAAACGCGTGTTCCGTGCGATCGCGATCCGCTTTGCGCTGTAAGGCAAGCTGGATCAAGCGGTTCACCAATTGTCCGTAAGCCAAACCGGTGGCCTCCCACAATTTCGGATACATGCTGATCTGGGTAAAACCCGGGATCGTATTGAGTTCGTTCAAATAGATTCGCTCGCTGTCTTTCTCCACGAAGAAATCCACACGCGCCATGCCGGCCGCGTCGATGGCCTTGTAGGCGCGCACCGCGTAGTCCTGGAGCTGATCCGTGAGCTGAGCGGGGAGTTGCGCCGGGATGATCAAGCCCGACGTGCCGTCCAGGTACTTGGACTCATACGAGTAGAACTCGCGGCTGGGCAGGACCTCGCCGGGCACCGAGGCGCGCGGGTCGTCATTGCCCAATACGCTGACCTCGATCTCGCGCACGTTTGAGGCGCCGCGCTCGATCAGAACGCGCCGATCGTAGCGGGCAGCCTCCAGCAACCCTTCGCTGAGGTCGCCGCGCGAGCGACATTTCGTGATGCCCACCGAGGAGCCAAGATTGGCCGGCTTGGTAAACAATGGGTATGCGCCAACGGTTTCCGCTCTTGCGATCACACTGCTTATGTCCTTTTCCAGCTCGCTTCTCAGCACGACGATCGATTCGATCACGGGAATGCTGTTGGCGCGCATCACATCCTTGAAGACGCCCTTGTCCATGCCAACGGCGGAGCCGAGCACGCCGGCGCCCACGTAGGCCACATCCGCCATTTCGAACAGGCCCTGGATCGTCCCGTCTTCGCCGAACGTCCCGTGCAGGACGGGGAAGAACACATCCACGCTGGTCAGGGTCTCCAATTTTTCACCGAATTTGGTCGCGTGCGAGCTGTACAGTACGGAGCCAGCCGGTTCCCCTGGAAGAATAGCGCGCTGCAAGCCCGTCGTCGTGCCCTGCTCGAGCGCCTCCAGAACGTTCTCGCCCGTCACCCAATTGCCTTCATGCGTGATGCCGACCTGCGTCACCTCATACTGCGCCGGGTCGAGGACCGACAGCAGGGAGCGCGCCGACATGAGCGAGACCTCATGTTCGCCGGAACGACCGCCAAAGAGCACTGCAACCCGAAGCTTTTTTGCCATGGCGTTATGACGTTCGAACGTTCAAACGGTCCACTCTCCGATGAATTCGATCTCAAGCTCCAACTCGACGCCACTTTTTTCCTTCACAGTCTTGCGCGCCAACTCGATCAACGCGCGGATATCTTTCGCCCGGGTATCCCCATGATTGATGAAAAAATTGCCATGCAGCGTGCTGATCTCAGCGTTGCCGATGCGGCTGCCCTTCAAGCCCGCGGCCTCGATCAAACGGCCCGCGTGATCGCCCGGCGGATTCTTGAACATCGAACCCATGCTCGCGCCGGGCGGCTGGGCGGACTTTCGCTCTGCGCTGAACTGCGCGATTTTAACAGACACGGCTTCCTTTGTCGCGTTCTCTAAACTGAATTCGGCCGTCAGCACCACGGCCTTGAGCTCGCCGCGCTTCAAAACGCTGGTTCGATAGCCGAATCCGAATTTTTCCACCGGCCAGGCTTCGCGGCCGTGTTCACTCAGCAGCTCGGCGGAGAGCAAGCTCTGCATCACATCGCCGCCGAACGCGCCGGCGTTGCCATACACCGCGCCGCCCACCGTGCCCGGGACCGCTGCCGCCCATTCGATGCCCGAATAAGCCTTCGCCGCGCAGCGATGCGCGAGCTGGCTGAACGTCGCGCCCGCCTCGGCCCGGACCCTGGGCTGGTCGCCGGCGATAAACTTGACGGCCTTCGCGCGGTTGAGGATCACCACCTCGCGCACACCGCGGTCGCTCACGAGGACATTGGAGCCACCGCCGAGGACGACGAATTCCAGTGCGTGTGCGCGCAAGCGCGTGACGGCCTCGGCCAGTTCGTCCGCCGATTTGACGGTCACCAGCACATCCGCCGCGCCGCCGATGCGCGCGCTCGTATACGGCGCAAGCCCGACATGCTCTTGCAGCGCATCACCGAAGTCGGCGTGTAGTACATCCAGGGGCAGGGCGGTTGATGTCATGATCATTGTTCAGTAAGTCGGTAACCGTAACCAGTGTCCAGTAATCAGTATCCAGTGGGCCAGCGTTGCATTTGCCGCGACCGGATACTGGCAACTGGATACTGCTCTACTGGCTCTTCTCCAAATGGTCGATGATGCGCAGCACGACCGCCTCAGTCTCGGCGTCCTGCTTCGTCTTGCGGCGGCGCGGCTGGGACAGCGGCTTGGCCGCGGCGTTGGCGCGCTCGTTCTCAGAGTGCACCAAAACCATTTGCAGCGGAGGCAGGCCCAGGCCTGTGCTGAGCGTAACCGAAGCAATCTCGGCTTGATACGTGCGCTTCTTCTTGTCCGACATGCCAGTCTCTCTTTCTATAGCCCAGCCAACACGTTGGTGCTGACCTGGTCGGCGTCTCCGGCGGACATCACGAGCAGCACGTCGCCGGATTTGAGATTTTTTAGCAGATAGCGCGTAGTGTCTTCCAACCCGCCGGTGTATTTGGCAGCAGGATGAGGCATCGAGCTGACCAGTTCGGCGGCTGAGAAATCCTGCTTCGGCTCGCGGGCGGGGTAGATCTCCGTAACGAGCACCTGGTCCGCATCACCGAAGGCGCGCGTGAATTCGAAAAAGAGGGTCTTGGTGCGCGAGTAGGTATGCGGCTGCCACACGGCCCAAATGCGGCGGTTGGGATAGCGCGCCCGGCTGGCGGCCAGCGTGGCCTTGATCTCTGTGGGATGGTGGGCGTAATCGTCGATCACGGTGACGCCCTTGCGTTCGCCGCGCACCTCAAAGCGGCGGGCGATGCCTTTGAACTCCGTCAGCGCGTAGGCCGCGTTCTTCAACGACAAGCCCATCACACACACCACTGCCAGCGCCGCCAGCGCGTTGCGAACGTTGTGCACGCCCGGCACGCGCAGCGAAACTTCCACGGACTGCGTCGCGGCTTCGCCCATATTGCTGGTCGTGCCGAACGTGAAGCCGCCGAATTCATTGGGCTTCATGTTGCGGGCCTGGATCCATTGCGGGCTGTTGATGGTCATTTCGCCCTGCACGGTATATGCCATGACGTTGCGGCCCAGCTTACGGGCGCGGCTGATCAGGGAGGCGGCGCCTTCGTCCTCCGCGCTGGCGATCAGCGTGCCGTCCGGGGGCAGCAGATTGACGAAGGACTCGAAAGCCGAGAACATTTCCTCGTAGGTCGGGAAAATATCCGGATGATCGTGTTCCACGCTGGTCACCACCGCGATCTGTGGGCGCAAGCCGAGGAACATGCGATCGTACTCGTCCGCTTCGATCACGAACGGGCTGCCCTTGCCGGCGCGGGCGTTGACGCCGTAGTTATTCATCACGGCGCCGACGATAAACGACGGATCGCGACCGAGCACGGACAGGGTCCAGGCGATCATGGCCGTGGTGGTGCTCTTGCCGTGCGTGCCGGCCACGGCGATGCCGGTCTTCCGTTCCATCAACTTGCCCAGGAAATCCGCCCGCTTGTACACCGGAATTCCGGATTGCACCGCTGCCTGGACCTCGGGGTTGTCGTCGGCCACGGCCGAGGAGCGCACCACCCAATCCGCGCCCTGCACGTTGCGTGGATGGTGTCCCATGTAGATCGTCACACCGGCGGTCTGCAGGTCCGCGGCGAACTGTGTCAGGGTCTGGTCCGAGCCCGTGACGTCGTAGCCGCTCTCCTTCAGGAGGCGCGCGATGGCAGAGAGTCCGCTGCCGCCGATGCCGATGAAATGAACGCGAGTCATAGTAAGGTCAGAATGCAGAATGAAGAATGCAGAATAGGTTAGATGTACACGACGATGATGAAGATCAGGATGAGGATCACGGCAAAGTAGATGCCCGGTTCGCCCAGCCAGCGCGGGGGCATGTATTGCATCATGAAAGCCACCGATTGCGCCAGCGGTGTGCCCGCCGGTGGGGCGGAGATCACGTTTGGATAGGGATACGCCGCTTGATCGAGATAGAACAACAACGTGCCCGCGATCAGATAACCGTTGATCGCACCGAGGAACGCTCCGAAGAGCGAGTCTTGCAATCGCTCGCGGACCGCCTTGGAGGCCAGGTGCGGGATGGATACCACGGTCTGGTAGCCGAAGTACACCAGGCCGATCAGGATCAGGCCGCGGATCCAAAAGAGCGACGTGCTGGTGTCCGGCAGCGTCTGAACGATCGGAATATAACGCTTGAGCAGATAATTGACGGCCAGGGCGGTGACCACGCTGAAGGACACCATCAATTCCTTCGCCCAGCCGCGCATGGCGCCGATCACCGCGAACAGGATCACGTACATCCACAGGACATAAACGATGCTCATCATTCCGTCGTTCCTCCTGCCAGCTCGATCAACTGGCCGGCGATGGCAGCCGCGGCCTCTGGATGTGCCAGAGTCCGCATGGCGGCACGCATGGCTTCGCGTTTGGCGGGGTTCAACAGCAGGTCCTTGACCAGCGGCAGCAGGCGGTCCCTCAAGATCTCATCCTGCAGGATGACGGCCGCGCCGCGTTCCGCCAGGTAGTCCGCGTTGACTTTTTGATAGCGCCACGCGTGCGGATAGGGGACCAGCACGGCAGGCAGGCCGAAGGCCGGGAACTCGCCGAGCACCGATGCGCCGGCCCGTGAGATGACCACGTCAGCGGCCGCCAATGCGGCGCCCATGTCGTGCAGGTACGGCATGGCATGATAGCGGGCCGAAAGCTCGCGCGGCAGCGCTTGCGCGGCGGCTTCGACCATCGACCAATCCAATTGACCGCTGATGTGGATGATCTGTGCGATCTCCAGTAAGGAAGATAAGTGCTTGAGAATGACGGTGTTGATCGAGCGCGCGCCCTGGCTTCCGCCGAAGATCAACAAGGCGGGCAGATCGCCCGAGAGGCCGAAGAGCTGCACCGCGTCCGAGCGGGACCAGGCCGCGAGGTCGGCGCGCACCGGATAGCCGGTGACGACCGTGCGCTTGTCGGACGGGAAATACTTCTTCGATTCCGCCGCGGTCAGGGCGATGCGGTTCGCGTAGCGCGCCAGCGATTTCAGGGCCAGCCCCGGCTCGATATCCGGGACGTAGAGCAGCGTGGGCACGCGCCGGCCGGCGAATGCCATCGGTCCGGCCACGTAACCGCCGGTGAAGAACAGCGCGTCCGGCTGAAACTCACGCAGGATGCGCCGCGCGGCCAGCCAGCCGCGCGAGATGCGCAGCAGGTTGCCGGGCAGTGCGCGCGCGCCGACGCCGTGCAAACCGGCTGCCGGAATGCTCTTGAAGACGATGCCTGCGCGGTCTACGAGTTCAGCTTCCATGCCGCCGTCTCCGCCGACCCACATAGTCTCAACGCCCGCGAGTCGCTGTGTGAGCGCGTGGTGCACGGCGAGGGCGGGATATACGCCGCCGCCGGTTCCACCTGCGCAGATCAATAACCGCACTGTAGGGCCTCCACTCTTCATCACTAACAGTCCCATCGCCATGTTGGCGGGAGATATTCATCAGGATTCCGACCGCCGAGAGCGACGCCACCAGATTGGAGCCGCCCGCGCTCATGAACGGCAGGGCATTGCCCGCAAACGGTAGCAGCCCGACCATCACGGCCATGTTGATCAACGCCTCCATTCCAATCCAGATCACCAGCCCGGAGGCCAGCAGCGTGCCGAGCATGTCGGGCGCGCGGCGGGCGATCACCAGTCCTCGCCAGACCAGCGCCGCGTACAGCGCGATCAGCGCCAACGCGCCCACCAGTCCGAGTTCTTCCGCGATTACCGCGAAGATGCTGTCGGTGGGGGGCACGGGCAGACCGGTAAGCTTGGAGCGCGAGTTGCCGATGCCGAGCCCGAACCAGCCGCCGTTGACGATGGCTTCAAAGGAGCGACGGACGTGATAGGAAGCCTGAGTCGGGTCCTTGAGGCCGGCGATGAAATCGCCGACGCGTTCGCGGCCCGTCAGGCTGAGCTGCGCCACCAGGAAACCGGCCACGATCGCGATCGCCAGCAGCACACCGATCTGTTTCAGGTCGCCGCCCGCCAGGAAGAACAACAAGCCACCCAGGATCAGCACGGTGGCTGCGGCGCTCAAGTCTGGCTGTTGATAGATCAAACCGCCGACAATACCCAGGATGACACCCAGCGGAAACAGTCCAAGTTGAATATCGTGCAGCATCTGCCGCTTCGAGTACAACCAGACGCTCAGATATAGGATAGAGATCAATTTCGCGAACTCCGACGGCTGGCAAGAACCCGCGCACAGGTTTCGTTTTGCGCCGTAGCGGATCTCGCTCAAGATGAGCACGCTGACCAGCAATGCAATGATCAACGCCATGGCCGGGATGACCAGTTTGCGCCAGCGGTGGTAATCGAAGGCGGAGAGTGCCACCGCGAAGACCAGGCCGAGCGCCAGCCACAGCAACTGCCGGTTGAACATGTGCATCGGCGAACCGTACACGCTCAGCGAAAAATCCCATGAGGCCGAGAACAGCATGACCAGGCCGAACATGAGCAGTGCGATCACCGTGACCAGCAAGGGCATGTCGAAATTGTGCGTCGGCCGCGCCGCCGGCGGAGAGACCGCATAGGTGCTGTTCATGAAAGGTCCTGTACCCATTGCCTGAACTGTTCTCCTCGCTCTTCGAAATCCTTGAAGGCATCGTAACTGGTGCCTCCCGGGGCGAGCAGCACCACGTCACCGGATTGCGCTACATCGGCCGCCTTGCAAACCGCGTCCTTCAAACTTTCGGCGCGCGCGATGCTGTACGGTCGCGCGCCGGGCTGAGGCTCGCCGATTGCCGCGGCGATCTTCTCCGCGGCCTCGCCGAACAAAACCACGTGGTCGACGCGCTCGCGCACCAGCGCGGCCAGGTCTGCCCACGGCAGATCCTTGTCCCGGCCGCCGAGCAGGAGTACCAGTGGTTCGTCAAAGGCCCGGATATCTGCCATGCTCCGCTCGGGCGCGGTGGCGATCGAGTCGTTGTACCAGCGCACGCCGTGCAGCTCGCGGATCAGCTCCAGCCGGTTCGGAACGCCTCGGAAATCCTGCGCGGCCTTCAGCATGCCCGCCACCGCCAGACCAGCCGCCTGGCCAATCGCGAACGCGGCGAGGACATTGCTCAAATTATGATCGCCGCGCAAGCGGACCTGATCGCGGGACATCAACGGCTGCTCGCCGCTGTGATCGCGCAGCTTCAGATCCTGCTTGTCGAGGTAAGCGCCAGTGAGATCTTTCTCCAGCGGCATCAGGCTGAAGGCGGATAGGCTCCCTTTGACCTTGGCGCGCAAGCCCCAGGCGCCCGGATCGTCACGTCCGAGGATGGCTGCATCGTCGCGCGCTTGAAAATCCAGGATCCGCGCTTTGGCTGCGGTATACGCCTGCATGTTGCCGTGGCGGTCGAGGTGATTGGGTGTGACGTTCAGCACGGCGGCTACGTCCGGCGAAGCCGTAATCTGCTCCAATTGGAACGAAGAGATCTCGAGAACAGCCAGATCGTCCGGCTTCATGTCGTCTGCATAGTTGATAAGCGGATCTCCGAGATTCCCGCCGACATAGACGACTGACGATGGACCATAGCTGATGGCGTCCAAGGTCCATGGTCCATGGTCCGCGCAAGCCCGCCTCGCCATTTCACCGACGAGCGCCGTGGTAGTTGATTTTCCTGCCGAGCCGGTGATGCCGATCGTCTTGCACGGTGCGACCTCCATGAAGATCTGCGTGTCATTCGACAGCGGGGTGCCGCGTCGCACGGCCTCGGCGACGATGGGCAGGTTGAGCGGCACACCACCTGACAGGCACAGCAGATCACAATCGTTCAATAATTCCAGCGAATGACCGCCCGCCGCCCAACGGACGGGGAGGTCGGCGAGCGACTCCCGGGCCGGGATCAGCTCGTGCTCGGGCCGCGCGTCGGACAGGGTCACGCGCGCGCCGTGACGAGTCAGCCAGCGCGCCAGGGCCATTCCCTGCCTGGCCGCGCCCAGCACCAGCACGCGTTTCCCGGACCAGTCGCCCATCGTCAAACCGCTGCCAATCCCACGCCGATCATGGCGGCCAACAGTCCGATCAGCCAGAAGCGCTGCACGATCTGCGTTTCGCTCCAGCCGAGCAGTTCGAAGTGCAAATGCAGGGGAGCCATTTTGAACAGGCGCTTGCCCCGGGTGGCTCTGAAGTACAGGCTTTGCAACGTGACGCTGACCGCCTCACTCAGTGGGATGACGCCGATCAACAGCAGCAGCGGCCATTGGCCGGTCATCAAGGCCACCACCGCGAAGGTGGCGCCCAGCGCCAATGCGCCCGTATCGCCCATGAACAGTTCCGCCGGATGCACGTTGAACCACAAGAAGCCGAAGATGGCGCCCACCAGCGTGAAACAGAAACGCGCCAGATAGACCTGGTCCTGCATCAACGCGATCCCGCCGTAGGCTGCAAAGGCCGTGGCGGAAACCAATCCTGCCAGGCCGTCCAGGCCGTCTGTGAAGTTGACCGCGTTGGATTCGGCCACGATGATGAAGGCCGCAACCGGCACATACCACCAACCCAATTCGATCTGGAGCTGCAC
>DASXQN010000048.1:0-8057 GCA_036507155.1 Anaerolineales bacterium | reverse complement strand
TGACCGTGCTGGAAATTCGCTCGCGCAGAACCTCATGATTGCCCTCCCAGGCAAGCTCTGGCGCCGCCAAGGCAGACAATACGTTGATCGGAATGCCTGCATCCGAGCCTGGCGTAAACACCGCGAACTGCGCCGCATTCTTCAAGGCCAGCACGCGTTCCTTGGGAATGCCCCATTCTGCCAGGCCCTCCCGCCAGGCCTGAGAAGCCTCGATGGCGGCCTGCTCGGGCGTTTTGGCCGCGCGGCGCGCCATGTCCGGATCGATCCAGGGTTCGAAATCTTGAGGCGCTAGATCCGGGAAGTGCAGCAGCAGATTGGTGAGATCGCCTTTCGGGTCGACAACCAGCGCGGGGATGCCCTGCAAGGCGGCCTCTTCAAGGAATGTGACACACAGCCCAGTCTTGCCAGATCCGGTCATCCCGGTTACGACCGCGTGCGTGGTCAGGTTTGCCGGATCATAGGTTACCGGTTTGGTCGTCACTTTGCCTGTCTTGGGATCAAAGATACGGCCGAGATAGAGGTGAGGATCAGCCATCGAGATACTCCTGTGCCGGAATCAGATTTGCCGCGCTTTCAAACCGTCCGAGGATTTACCACGAAGGCACCCGGGCGTTGAGTCGCGAGGTCGCCTATCCCGGTTCGTCGCGCGTACGCGCCCTTGTGGAAAGACACACGGGTTTACGGGGGAACTGCTCGCTCTATTTTAGCCCAAAGTGCGCAAATCGCTCACGGCTCGGCGCGACCGAACACGCGCCGGAATTCAGCAAGATACTGTGAGGCAATCGCCGGATCATAGATCACGATCAAGTTCTCGTCGTTGCGAGTCTCGGCGCTGGCCGTGAAGTTATAAGAGCCGGTCACCACGATCTGGCTATCAATGATGATAACCTTGTGGTGCATCAATCCAGCGATCCCGTCCGTCCGCACAAGCAGCCCGGCCTGCCGAAAGGCATCGAACTCGGTGCCTTGGTTGGACAGGACCTGGCTTTGATCCATCACGCCTGCCACCGTCACGCCTGCCGTTGCGCGCTGCCGGATGGCCTCGCCCAGAGCATCAGAAGTGAATGAATAAGCCATGAAATAGATGCTTTCCTGAGCGCCGTTGAGCAAGTCCAACAGACTATCGGACACGTCGTCATCCGGCGAAAAATAAATGTCGAGCGGAGTGCCGTCGATGGTCACGCGCGGATTCGGCGTTGCGGCCACGGTATCTGGTCCGAAGCGATCATCTACGAACATCTCATTGAACTCCGTACCGTAATCCTCGGCTACCTTGGTCGAGTGGATACGAATCAGGTTGTTGTAATCCTGATAGCCGCCGGAGTCGGTGAAGTTCATCGAGCCCGTCCAGACCTCCGAACGATCGATGACCACAAACTTGTTGTGCATCAACCCCTCGCGGCGGTCCCCCAGCATCGGTATTCCTGAGGCGATCAACCACTGCGGATCGATGCGGTCCATGCTGTCGCTCTCAATGACGGCGCGGACCTGCACGCCGCGGTCGTGCGCACCGACCAATGCATCGCGGATACTATCGAGACTCAAGCTGTAGATCGCGATGTCCACGCTCAGTTGCGCCGCGTCGATGGCGGCCGCCAACGGTCCGTCCGGGCCGCCGGTCTTCTGCGCGGCCAGGGGCGTGGTCGGATCCGTGAAATAAAGCTCGTACCAGGCTCCGCGAGCGCTAAATCCCGCGGGCAGCGTCGGCCAGACGGTTGGCGCGAGTTGAGTTGTGGTGGACGGTGGATTGAGGGAGTGGGGACCGGAGGAGGTCGGCGGCCCCGAAACGATGACTGGCAATGGGCCGCAGGCAGGGGTTGAGACGAGTAGTAGAAGCAACAAACAAGTCAGGGCTCTCACCGCTCACTCCAAACTCTGGGCGGCATTATAGCACAGTTGTTCCAATTGTTCGCCTGTATAATCCCGTGCGTGACCGTACCCAGCGCCAACCGCCAGATCGCCCGCGCCGCGGGGACCGTGATGTTTGCGATCGTGCTCGGACAGGTGGCAGGACTGGCGCGCAGCATACTGGTCGCGCACGCCTTCGGCGCCTCGCCTGAGCTGGACGCGTTCCTGGCCGCAAACCGCGTGGCGGAGACGCTGTTTCTGCTCGTCGCCGGCGGCGCCCTCGGCTCGGCCTTCATCCCCACCTTCACCGGATTGCTCGCAAAAAACGAACAGCCGGCAGCTTGGCGACTCGCCTCCGGGACTGCCAACGCGGTCGCCCTGACACTCAGTCTGCTGGCGGTTTCCGCCGCTCTTTTCGCACCCCAGATCGTGCGTTACCTGCTCGCTCCCGGCCTGGCGCGCGACCCCGCGCTCTTCGCAATGACAGTTTCGCTTTTGCGGATCCAGCTCATTTCGATCGTGCTGTTCGGCCTTGGCGGACTGGTAGTGGGAATCTTGAACGCGCATCAGATCTTCCTGGTGCCCGCGTTGACCCCCGCGCTATATCAACTCGGAATCATCTTCGGAACGCTCGTGCTCGCGCCCTCGATGGGCATCTTCGGTCTCGCCTGGGGCGTGGTGCTCGGGGCGGTCTTGTACTTGTGCTTGCAGTGGCCAAGCCTGCTGCAGCGCCGCGGGAGGTATACGCTCGGCGCGGGCTTCTCCGATCCTGCCGTCCAGAAGGTGATCCAATTGATGGGCCCGCGGCTGCTCGGCGTCGGCATCGTGCAATTGAACTTTTGGGTCAACACCTGGCTGGCCTCGCAAATGCAGGTAGGCAGCGTGACCGCGTTGTACTACGGATTCTCGTTGATGCTCATGGCGCAGGCCGCCATCGCGCAATCCGTGGCGATCGCGGCTATGCCGACCTTTTCCGCGCAGCACGCGCTGGGGCGCGTGGACGAGATGCGCAGCTCGCTGGCTGCCGCACTTCGGGCGGTCATCCTGCTGGCGATGCCGGCCAGCCTCGGTCTGATCTTTTTGCGCGAACCGCTCGTTGCATTGCTCTACCAGCGAGGCGAATTCGATCAACGCGCCGTGCAACTGGTGGCCTGGGCGCTGCTGTGGTTCGCGGCGGGCCTGGTCGGACACTCGATCATGGAAGTGCTGACGCGCGCCTTCTACGCGCAACACGACACCCGGACACCCGTGATCATCGGCACTGCCGCGATGGGATTGAATGTCGCATTCAGTTTCGCCTTCGCTGCCCTCTTTCAGCGCGCGGGCTGGATGCCGCATGGTGGGCTGGCACTGGCCAATTCGCTCGCAACCGCGCTTGAAGCTGCCGCATTGTTGATCGTAATGCGCCGCCGTTTGAACGGCATCCATGCTGACCAGATCGCGCGCGGCTTTGTGATTGCGGTGATCGCCGCAGCGTCTATGGCCGTTGGGCTACACGCCTGGTTGCAGGCTGCCGCAGGTCTCAGCCGCTGGATCGTCTTGCCGATCGGCGTATTGGCAGGCGGACTCCTCTACGCAACATTGCTGTGGCTCTTCAGGGTTCCGGAAATAAAAATGCTCACCCACGCGGTGAGCGCTCGTTTGGAACGGAGATGAACGGGGATGCACGGAGATAGACGCAGATATCTGCTCAGCGGGTCGAGATTGCTCAACCTCAGAATGTTCCTTTCATCTCTGTTTATCTCTGTTTATCTCTCTCCGGCCATCTCCCGCAATCTCCGGTTACCGCCACAGGATCCACATCCCGATCGCGACCACCAGTCCCAACAGGATACCGCCAGCCACCTCGAGCGGTGTGTGGCCGATGACCTCGCGCAGGTCGCTCTCGCTCCAGATATGTCCATGCAGAAGCTCGTCGAATAGCAGGTTAATGCGTTCCGCGTGCATGCCCGCTTGCCGCCGTATGCCGGCCGCGTCATATGTGACGATCATCGTGATCGCCGTCCCGAGCGCGAACAACGGATCGTCGAAGCCTAGATAGAGGCCGAGCGCCAGCGTCACGCTGACCATCAGCGCAGAATGCGAACTCGGCATACCGCCCGCGGCCAGAAACATCGCCCAACTCCAATGCCGCGTGCGGAAATATTCCAGCGGCACCTTTAACGCTTGCGCGAGTCCCCAGGCCGTCAGGGCGATGATCAGGATCTTGTTCTGGAAAACGGCCTGCCAGGTCATGACGAATCGTCCTCGAACGGGATGAGCGCGTCCCCGGAGATCTTCTTAACTTTCAATTCAGCGGCTTCGAGCAATTCATTGCAGCGCGCCACCAGGGCCTGACCGCGCTCGAAGATCTTCATCGATTCATCCAGCGACTTCTGGTCGTTCTCCAGCGCGGAGAGAATGCCTTCCAACTCGGCCAGGGCCTGTTCGTAATTAAGATCTTTGACCGGTTTGGGGGTGGCGGATTTGGGCATGAGAACTCCAGGAAATTGAGGATTGATGAATGATGATTGATGAATACAGAATTATGATTTTCGGACGTCAAACTCGCCGTCGCTGACGCGAACGCGCATTGCCGCGCTCGCGAGCGCCAGGCGCGAGACGACGCGACCGTCAGTTTTGCGAGTGACGACGGCATAACCGCGGCCCAAGACGGCCAGCGGGCTCAATGCGTCCAGGCCCTGTGCCAGACCTTTGAGCTGCGCGGCTTCCAATCGGACACGATGCACGAGACCGGCCAAAGCGCGGCGCGCGTAGTCATCGACGCGCTGACGCTCGGATATCACGCGACGTTCAGGAGACGCATAGCGCAGTTCGGCGATCAGCCCGGCAAACAGGTTGCGCTGCGCGGCCAGCAGATTCAGCAACATGGTCGCGAGCCGCAGACCGGCATCGCGCACGTACGCTGCCAGGTCTTCGCGCGTGATCCGGGTGGCGAGTTCGGCCGCCGCGGTCGGCGTCGCGGCGCGCAGATCGGCCGCGAAATCGCAAAGCGTGAAGTCGGTCTCATGGCCGACACCGCAGATCACGGGCGTCCCGCACGCGACCACCGCGCGCACCACACGCTCGTCATTGAAGGCCCACAGATCTTCGATCGAACCCCCGCCCCGCGCCAGCAGGATCACGTCGGTCGCCTGGGCGTCCAGTGCAGCCAGGGCGGCTACCAGGGCCGGCGGCGCTTCGACGCCTTGGACCGGCGCCGCCGCGAAGATCACCTCGGCCAGCGGCGACCGGCGGCGCAACGTATTGAGAATGTCCCGCAATGCCGCGCCGGTGCCCGAGGTGATAATGCCGATGCGACGCGGCAATTCCGGGATCGGACGCTTGCGCGCGCCATCGAACAGGCCCTCTGCCTCCAGGACAGCCTTGAGACGCAGGAATTCCTGGTACAACGCGCCCTCGCCCACCGGCCGGATCTGGTCTGCGTACAGTTGATATTGCCCGCTGACCTCGTACACACCCAATTTTCCGTGCACAGCGACGGCCAACCCTTCCTGCAAGTTCATGCCCAGGCGCGCCGCGCTCGTTTTCCACAGTACGCAGCGCAGAGCCGCGCCGCTGTCCTTCAATGTGAAATACACGTGGCCGGAGGCGGGACGCGATAGATTCGAGATTTCCCCTTCCACCCATACGTCTTGCAGCGAGGCATCCGACTCGAGCAGGTCGCGCACATAGCGCGTCAGCGAAGAGACGGTCCATTGAACGGAGGCAAATAACGTCGGTTGCACGAGGCGAGGATACTCCAAGATGAGCAGTCTTACAAGTGCCCGAGCTTTCTTACCACTAAGACACACACCCGCCCTGGCGGGCGGTGCCAGGGAAGTCACAAAGACACAAAGAAAAAGTCAATTGGTGTCTTGGTGACTTGGTGGTGATTCTTCATCTAGATTCTTATGCTAGAATCAACGCCCATGAAACACTTGTGGACCCCCTGGCGCAAGGAATACATCGAGAAGCATCGCAAGGACGAGGCCTGTGTATTCTGCCGCGCGCAGGCCGAAGATGATGGCCCCGGCAATCTGATCGTCTCGCGCGGCGAGCATGCCTATGTGATCCTCAACCGCTACCCATATACCAGCGGCCACGCGATGATCGTCCCTTACGTTCACGAGTCAAACCTGGACCGACTCACGCCAGCCATCCGAAGCGAGATGATGGAACTCACATCGCGGTGCATCACTGTGCTGAGGGAAATATACACGCCAGAGGGTTTCAATCTCGGCGCGAACATGGGCAGCGCGGCCGGCGCCGGCGTGAAGGATCATGTGCATCTGCATGTGGTGCCGCGTTGGATTGGCGACACGAACTTCATGTCCACCGTGGGCGAGACGCGCGTCCTGCCCGAAACACTCGAGAGCACCTACAGCCGCTTGCACGCGGCCTTTCAAAATCGAAAGTAAGCGGAATGGGGGGATCGACCGTCCAAACATGAGCAGCACGCTGCTCTGGAGGCACGTATGTTACCCGACAAGACCCTGAGAAAGCTCATCACGCTGATGTGCCTCAGCCTGCTCGTTGCCGGCTGCGCGCGCCCATCGGCGGATAGCTCTGGAATTGTTAGCGACGACCTCGGCGATCCCACCGGCACCGCCACACAGCCACTGCCGCAAGGAACGCCGGGCACGCCACAGGCGTTCGCCACACCCGTCAATCTTGGCCCGGATGCCGACGACTTCCCGGCTAACTACAACCCGCTGACTGGCCAGCCGGTCAACGATGCGAGCGCCCTCGATTTGCCGGCGCTGCTGATCTCCGTCTCCAACTTTCCCGCGATCGCGCGTCCGCAGGCCGGCTTGTCGTTCGCGGACTACGTGTTCGAGATCTCCATCACGGAAGGCGCCACGCGCTTTCTGAGCGCATTCTACGGCGACTTTCCTTACGCGGAGATCCCGTTCACCGGCGGCTGCGAGGTGCGCACACAGCCTTTCGCCGCCACCGATACGATCCTCGGTAACCAGGTCTGGCTCGATGTCAATGCCAACGGCGTGCAGGACCACGGCGAACCGGGCGTCGGCGGCATGTGCGTCGACCTTTTCGACGCCAGCGGCGAGCGAATCGCGCAGACGTCCACGGACTCGAACGGATATTACGGATTCAACGTGCAGCCGGGCATTTACACGCTCGAATTCAAACAGCCGGCCGCGCTACCGTTTACGGACTCAAACGTCGGGGACGAGGATCACGACAGCGACGCGGACCCGGCCACAGGGCGCGCGGAAGCGGTCGTCGCGTCGGACGTTCTGTTCGTGGATGCTGGCCTGGTCCCGCCCGCGGGCGTCACCCCCACCCCAAGTCCGCTCATCAAGACCCTGGATCCGGAGGTCGGGCCGGTGCGCTCTGGCCGTTTGGTCTACGCGGACGTGGCGGGGTTCTTCCAGGATTCGTGTCTCGTGTACGCGTTTGCTTCCGCGGAGGTGCTTGAACAATTGCCGCAGTGCGCGATGGTGGCGCATGAGGACGCGGGCGCCGGCTCGATGCTCGACATTACGCGCATGCGTGCCATCGCCGAAGAGAACGAGAAGGCAGACACGCTCTTCAATTACGCCAGCAACTTGTTTACGGATGAGGCGCCCGCGGGCGGCTTTCCGGCAGTCCAGATCAACGTGTTCTTCTCCAACCTGAATCAATCCGGCTGGACGTATGATCCGCTCTACCAGTCGTATTTGCGTTTTACGGATAAGGCCGACCTGGAGGCCATCGGCGTGCTGCACGCGGACACCGACCGGCTGAGCGGCCGCCAACTGGATTTCGAAAATGTGATCGTATTGTTCGCCGAGCATGATGTGATCTCACCCACGAATCTCGATATCCATCTCGAGCAGGGCGACAAGGGACCCGCAATGCTGTTTCGCGACGGGCAGGTGTACAAGATCCGCTGGAGCACTATCTCCGGCGACTACGAAAAGCAAACCGGACGCCGGCGTCCGATCCAGTGGCTTAACGCGGAGGGCACCGCGCTCTTCGCGTTAAAGCCGGGCCACACGTGGGTGATCGTCGTCACGCCGTTCAGCACGGTGAAGGATCAGGGTGGCGGCTCTTGGCGCGTCCGCTTCTTCCCTCCGGCCGGCTCGGCGGGCGGTTAAGACATCAGCAGGATGGGCCTGCATGAGCCCATCCTGCATAATTGGCTCCCGTTGCAAACCCGACTGCGAATGAAATCTGAGGCGATACGCCGAGCGCTTATGGTGCTCTGCAGTTTGTCAACGGCC
>DASXQN010000047.1:0-7871 GCA_036507155.1 Anaerolineales bacterium | reverse complement strand
CGATCGCATGGCGCCGATGGCGCCGCATACGCTCGATAGCATGACTTATATGAAGTACGCGCAGCACTGGGACGGCGCGGACATGGACCTCGGGCAGGATTACCGCGCCATTCGCTGGCTGCAGGACAACGTGCAAGGTTCGCCCGTCATCGTGGAAGCCAACGTCACGGAATACCGCTGGGGCACGCGCTACACCATTTACACCGGTCTGCCGGGCGTGGTGGGTTGGAATTTTCACCAGCGCCAGCAGCGCGCGCTCATCCCGCCGAATCTGATCACCGACCGCATCGATCAGATCGGGCTCTTCTACAACACGCTGGATCCCGTCGCAGCGCACGAGTTCCTCCTACGGTATCAGGTCCAATACATTATTGTCGGTCAGTTTGAGCGTATCCTGTACCCGGACGGCGTCGCCAAGTTCGATCGCTATGACGGCCGGTACTGGCGTGAGGATTACCGCGCTGCCGATACCGCGATCTATGAGGTTTTGCCTTGATCCTGCATATCACGTCCCGGTCCGAGTGGCAGTCCGCGCAGGCGCGTGGCGAGTATCGCGCTGCGAGCCTGGAAACCGAGGGCTTCATGCACGCCTCCACAAGAAGCCAGGTGCTGCCGGTGGCGAACACGTTCTACCGCGGACAAAACGATCTGGTGCTGCTGGTCATCGACGAGCAGCGCGTCGTCGCCGAGGTCCGTTGGGAAGCGCCGGCTGGACCTCCGCCTCCAGGCGTCCCCGCCTCCGACCGGTTTCCGCACATCTACGGTCCGCTGAATCTGGAAGCTGTCGACCGCGTCCTGGACCTCGCCGCGGATCCGGACGGATCGTTTCCGCTGCCGTCTCTGGAGTGAAAGTGAGCCTGGAGATTCGCGCCGCTCGCCCGGATGACGTGGACGTGGCTGTCCCGATGCTGCGCGCCTCGATGGGCGGGCTGGCCAATTACCTCTTCGATGACCCGCGCCGCACGCTGGACGAGTACCTGGCCGGCATGTATCAGGCGGCCGGCCATCGCTTCTCCTGGACCGTATCATTCGTGGCCGAGCAGGAAGGCAAAGCCGTGGGATACTTGCTGTCCTATCCGGGCCGCGCGTTGAACGGCCTGCAGCTCGCGTTCCTGCGCAAATTCCCCGGTCTCTTCGGCTGGGGCGACACCCTCCGGCTGCTCCGCAGGACGCTGCCATTGCTCAACGCCCCGGAAGCCGAGTCGGACGAGTATTATGTCAGCAACATCGGCGTCGTGCCTCAACTCCGCAATCTTGAACACGGGACGCACCTGATGGCATTCGCCGAATCCCGCGCCCGCCTGGCCCGATTGATGAAATGCTCATTGGCCGTGGATGAAACCAACACCGACGCGATCCGGCTGTACGAACGTCTCGGCTACCGGATCGTCTTCACCCGGCGCTTCAGTGGTCAGCTCGCGGAGAAGGAAAGTGGGTACCATCGCATGGTGAAACCCCTCACCGCCTGACTGCTTCCTGCATTCTGCTTTCTGCCCTCATTCTCAACTACCTCCTCAGCCTCCACGAACTACCAACTGCTGACTACCAACCGTCAACTACCAACCGCCAACCGTCAACCGTCAACCGCACACCGCTCATGATTCCCTTCCTCTCCTGGTACGTCCTGATCTCACTGCTCGGCTGGCTGACCTTTCCCCTGGTCTACCGCTTGTTTCCCGCGTTGGCCGATCGCGGTTACAGCCTCGCGCGCGCGGCCGGCTTGCTGATCTGGGGCTACGCCTTCTGGATGTTGGCTTCCCTCGGTCTGGCGCAAAATGACCTGAGCGGTTTGCTGCTGGGTTTGCTGGTGCTGGTCTCGCTGAGTGCCTGGGCTCTCGTCAGCCGCCAATCTTCAATGCAAAATCAACAATCTGAAATCATGGCGTGGCTTCGCGCTAATCTGCGCGTGATCTTCACGGTTGAGGTTTTGTTCCTGCTGGCGTTCGGTTTCCTGGCTCTTGTCCGGGCGGCCAACCCGGAGATCCTCGGCACCGAAAAACCAATGGAATTGATGTTCATCAACTCCATCCTGCGTTCGCCGGCATTCCCTCCGCAGGATGCGTGGCTGTCTGGCTATGCCATTTCCTATTATTACTTCGGTTACGTGATGACCGCCATGCTGGCGCGCGTCACCGCGGTGCCGGGATCGCTGGCATTTAACTTGATGATATCGCTCGTGTTCGCGCTCGGCGCGGTGGGTGCATATGGCATCTTATACAATCTTCTCTCGGCCATCCTTCCCTCAATCGCAAACCGCCAATCATCAATCGTAAATCGTAAATCTGAAATCCTCAACTGGCTCTACGCGCTGCTCGGCCCCATGTTCCTGCTGCTTGTCTCCAACATCGAGGGTTTCCTTGAAATCCTGCATAGTCACGGGATCTTCTGGACGCAGAACGCGGACGGTCAATACACGAGTCGCTTCTGGACCTGGCTGGATCTCAAGGACCTAAACCTGCCGCCGCCACAGCCGTTCGCCTGGGCGCCGGAGCGCCACGGGTGGTGGTGGCGCGCCTCGCGCGTCGTGCAGGATTACGACCTGCTGCACAATTTTCAGGAGATCATCGACGAGTTCCCGTTCTTCTCGTTCGTGCTCGGGGATCTTCACCCGCACGTGCTTGCGATTCCGTTCAGCCTGCTGGCGGTGGCTGCGGCGCTCAATCTTTATCTCGGCGGCTGGCGCGGCCAGATCAATGCATTTGGCGCCCGCCTGCATCTTAACCTGGAGGGCTTCTTCTCGATCGCCCTCCTGCTCGGCGGGCTGGCCTTCCTGAATACCTGGGATATTCTGGTCGCCGCGGCGTTGATCGTGGGCGCATACGTCCTCGCGCGTGTCCGCGAGCACGGCTGGACCTGGCAGAGACTGGAAGACGCCGCGTTGCTTGGTATTCCTGCGGGCGTGCTCGGAATCCTGCTTTACTTTCCGTTCTACTTCAGTTTTTCCTCGCAGGCCGGCGGCCCGATGCCCAATCTGATCAATCCCACGCGCGGCGCGCACATGTGGCTGATGTACAGTTCGCTGCTGCTGCCGCTGTTCGTGTTCCTTTTCTACTTATGCTACCGCACGCGTCCGCGCTGGCGCCCGGCTCTCATCGTGACGGTCGCGCTGCCCCTAGGGTTGTGGGCCTTCTCCTGGCTGCTGGCGTTGGTCGAGCAGTGGCGCGATCCTGCGTTCGCGAGCCAGTATTTGCAATCCCAGGGCGCGTTAAGCGCGGCGCTCTTTTTCAGTGAAGCCTCTCTCCTGCGTTTGCGGTCGATCGGCGGTCTACTAACACTGCTGGCATTGCTGGGGCCCGCCCTCGCGCTCCTCCTGACAACTGCCAACCGCGAAGTCCCTGGAGGGGGCCAACCGTCCACCGTCAATCGCCAACCTCCAACCCCCAACCTTCACCCGCCAACCTTCAACCTTCAACCTCCAACCGCTTTTGTCCTCATGCTCATCATCCTCGGCACATTGCTGGTGCTCGCGCCGGAGTTCGTGTATTTGCGCGATCAATTCGGGACGCGTATGAACACGGTCTTCAAGTTTTATTATCAAGCCTGGATGTTGTGGAGCCTGGCGGCAGCCTTCGGCGTGGCGGTGCTGCTTCAAGAGCTGCGCGGCAGAGCGGATTGGGCCTTCCGGATCTTCCTGGTGCTGCTGCTGTTTACGTCCCTGGCCTACCCGGTGCTCTCCGTGGGCACCAAGACCAATCACTTCAAGCCGTTCTTCGGAATGACGTTGAATGACTTTGATCGCGTGCGACGCGAAACCCCGGATGAGGCCGCCGCGCTGGACTTCTTGGCGGCGGCCCCGGAAGGGGTCCTGGCGGAGGCGGCGGTAATCGGCGGCAGTTACACCGGCTACGGCCGCATGGCCACGTATACCGGTCTGCCAACCGTGATCGGCTGGCCCGGGCATGAATCTCAATGGCGCGGCGGATACGAACCACAGGGCAGCCGGCTGGCCGACCTCGAAACGTTGTACACCACGCCAAGCCGCGAGACAGCGCAGGCGATCATCGAAAAATATGACGTCCGCTATGTTGTGGTCGGAGGTCTCGAGCGCAGCACTTATCCGGTCGAGGAGGGCAAGTTCGCTTCGTTCTTGCGCGTGGCCTTCCAACAAGGGGACATAACGATCTACGAAGTGCCGCAGCATGAATAGGTGCCACGCGCCTCGCGCTGATCATCTCCTGCCATGAACAGCGCGAGGCGCGTGGCACCGCCTCTCAAGAAGTCTCCCCAACAAAAACAGGTACAATTGCCCGCATGATCTCTTCCCGAATGAACCGTGAAGGCTGGCTGTATGGGCTGGCCTTTCTTCTCGCCCTGGCCTTGCGTTTGATCCAGCTCGGCGCCTGGCCGTTGACTGATGTCGAAGCCTCTTCTGCATTGCAGGCTTTCCATCTGGCGCAAGGGCTCAAGCCCGCGCTCGGTCCGCAACCAGCCTATCTGCTGCTCACCGCGCCGGTATTCTTTGCGTATGGCGGCGCCACCGATTTTCTCGCCCGCCTTGTCCCCGCACTGGCGGGTAGTTTTTTGGTCTTCGTGCCGTCCTTCTTCCAGCAGCGCATCGGACCGCGGCCGGCTATCCTGCTCGCATTCTTCCTGGCGCTGGATGCCGGCTTGCTCGCGCTTTCGCGTCAGGCGGGCAGCAGCATCCTGGCCATCACGTTCGTGCTGTTCGCGTGGGCATTTTGGGAGCACAGGCAACTGCCCCTGGCCGGCGTGTTCGCCGGCCTGGCGCTGCTCGGCGGAACATCGATCTTGCCCGGCCTGATCGTGTTCGGGATCGCCTTCGCGATCTGGCGCGCGATGGGTCGCAAGCGAAAGGTTCATGAAGGTCAGGATGTCCCGGACGATTCCGCCGGCGATCGCGATAGAGCACCGCGCGCCGCGGGCGATTGGAAGAGCGCCCTCACGCCGCTTCTGATCACGCTGGTCGTCTTCGGCACCTGCTTTTTCCTGGCGCCCCGAGGGCTGGGCGCGGCGCTGCAGTCGCTGCCTGCCTACTTTCGCGGCTGGCTCACTCCCTCTGACGTTCCGGCAGGTCTCCTCCTCGCGTCTTTCCTCTTCTATCAACCACTCACGCTATTGCTGGGAAGCACCGCGATCATCCGCGGCTGGCGCAGCGGCGCGCCCGCTGCCATCGGGCTCAGCCTGTGGTTTTTGGTGGCATTGTTGTTGGTCGTGCTCTATCCCGCGCATCAGGTGACGGATCTGGGCTGGGCTGTCGTCCCGCTGTGTGCGCTCGCCGCGCTCGAGCTGGCGCGTCACTTCGACGTGCAGGCCGACGAGCGGACCGAGGTCGCGGGTGTGGCGCTCCTGAGCATTCTGATCCTGGTCTTCGCCTGGCTTGACTTTTCCGGCCTAAGTTGGATCCCCCTATCTTCGCACGACGGCACCTGGCGCGCGTGGTTGTTCGTGGTTGCGTTGATCCTGCTGGTTGTCAGCCTGGTGCTGGTCGGTTTTGGCTGGTCCCCTCGCGTGGCGCGGCTGGGCGGGTTGTGGGGTTCGGTGATCGTCTTGGCCATTTATTCTTTGAGCGCCAGCCTGTCCGCGGGTGGCCTGCGCGCGGCGCACACGCCGGAGCTCTGGTCGCCCGGCGCGTATCCTGCGCAGGCCGACCTGTTGATGTCCACGATTTCCGATCTGTCGGACTGGGATCGCGGTTACGTCGACAGCCTGCCCATCACGATCGTGAATATCGATTCGCCGGCCCTGCTGTGGGTGCTGCGCGATTATCCGGTGCAGGTGGTGAACGCCCTCGACGTGACCTCGGCTCCACCGATCGTGATCACGACCGTGGAGGGCGATCCGAGTCTGCAGGCCGCATACCGCGGCCAGGATTTCGCCTGGCGCCAGCAGCCGCTGTGGGAAGGCCCGCCGTTTCTCAGTTGGTACGATTGGTCGACGCACTGGCTGCGCTGGCTGCTGCTCCGCGATCTGCCTCAAACCCCGGAGACGATTCTCTTGTGGGCGCGCGATGATCTCTTTCTGGACGCTGCGCCGCAACCCTCCCCCTAGGCTGGCTCCGTTATGATGAGCCCCTCCTCCGCTCCGTTTATCATCGCCATCGACGGCCCCGCGGCCTCGGGAAAATCCACGCTCGGCCGGCGCCTGGCTGAGGAGCTTGGTTATCTTTTCTTTGACACGGGCGTGATGTATCGCGCTGTCACATGGATGGCCCTGGCGCGGGACATCGACTTGCGCAATGAGGCCGCACTGACGGCGCTGGCCGCATCCGCAAATATCGATATCCTGCCGCCTTCCAAGGCGGACGGTCGTGCGTTCGATGTGCATGTCGATAGCCGCGATATTACCTGGGATATTCGAACCCCCGAGGTCGACGCAAATGTTTCTGTCGTGTCTGCCTACCCGGGCGTGCGCCGCGCCCTATCTGCGCACCAGCGCCGCATTGGTCAGCGCGGCCGCGTGGTCATGGTTGGCCGCGACATCGGCACGGTCGTTCTGCCGGAGGCTGACCTCAAAGTTTATCTTGACGCCTCGGCGGAGGAACGCGCCCGCCGGCGCTTTGACGAGATCCGTGCCCGGGGCGAAGACGCCGACTACGACGCGATCCTCGCGCAGGTGCTGGAACGGGATCGCATCGACTCGACCCGGGCAGTCGCGCCGCTGCGGCCCGCGGCCGACGCGGTCATCTTGGATTCCGACAAGCTGGACGCAGATGAGGTCCTGCAGCGCGTCCGGGAACTCTGCCAGTGAGCCGCGGGCCGTACCGTCCGCCGGCATATACGCGCATCACCCGCCCAATGCTCAAAATTATCGTTGGGGGTCTATTTCGAATCCTGGGCCGCATCCGGCTCAGTGGCTTCGAGAACATCCCGCGCGGCGGGGCCTACATCGCCGCCCTCAATCATGTCTCGATCATCGATCCGCCCTTTACATTGTGCTTCTGGCCCGAGACGCTGGAGGCGGTCGGCGCGGAGGTCGTGTTCGACCGGCCGCTGCAGGGCGAGCTCTTGAAACTGTACGGCGTCATCCCGGTCCACCGCGGGAATTACGATCGCGTGCTGATCGATGCGATCCTGTCGTTGTTGCGAGCCGGCCGGCCGATGATGATCGCGCCCGAAGGACGCCGCTCGCATGTCAGGGCGATGCAGCGGGCGCGGCCGGGCGTGGGCTTCATCCTGGAGAAGGCCGCCGTGCCGGTGCTGCCGGTCGCGCTGATCGGTACCACCGGCGATTTTCTGCAACGCGGCTTGCGCGGCGAGCGTCCGATGATCGAGATGCGCGTGGGCCGGCCGATCCATCTGCCGCCCGTCCCCCAAGATCCGGTCGAGCGCCGCGCCTACCGTCAGAAAACCGCCGACCTGGTGATGTCCCATATCGCCGGCTTGCTGCCCGAAGACTATCGCGGCGTATATGCCGACTCCGTTATCCTCCCCTCCGAAGCCGGTCACTGACCTCTGGCAGCCTGAGCTGACGCGTCTGCCGCGTCTGACGCCCGCCCGGCGCGCGTTCCGCGCGTTCGCGTCGCGGCTGATGAGGCTGGTAAGTTTCATTTGCTTGAAGCCCACGTTGCACGGACTTAATAACTATCCGTCCGCCGGCCCCGCGCTCGTGGTATTCAATCATCTGGGCGACGCCGATACCGCCTTGTTGCTCGCCGCCTTGCCCGCGCCTCCGGATGCTCTCGGAAAGATCGAACTGTATTCCTTTCCCATTCTTGGAAAGTTGATCGACTGGTATGGGATCATCTGGCTGCACCGCGGGATTCCGGATCGGCGCGCCTTGCGTGCGGCCCGCGCCGGACTGACGGATGGACGCATCATCCTGATCGCGCCCGAGGGGCGCTACACCAAGCTCGACGGCCTCGAACCCGGCGGCAACGGCGCGGCCTTCCTGGCCCTGCAGTCGGACGTGCC
>DASXQN010000046.1:0-3616 GCA_036507155.1 Anaerolineales bacterium | reverse complement strand
CATTTCCCTCAATACCGTCTTTTCGGTTGGACCAGACGTTGGTTCTAAGGGGCCGTTCTCAGTTTCGGTTAGCCGACTACACAGCCGCTGGACTGGATCAGTAAATGCTGTGGCGTTAGGGAGGAGCAATCCGGTAGTTCCTCGCGCTCAAAGAGCCCAGCTTCCGGATCCAACTTCCGGTTTGCCCGTTTGAACTAAGCCGCTGGCGCGGCGGACGTAATAGTGCGTTTTAACGATGAGGTCGTAGGAGTGCTAACCTCCGGTTTCAGAAAAAGGAGGTTTCTATGACCCGACTTCGGCAACGCCTGCTGGAGGAACTCCAGCGTCGCAACTACGCGCCGGACACGACCCGTGGCTACATCCTCGCCGTCAAGCAGTTTGCGGAATACTTCGGTAAGTCGCCAGACCGACTGGGACCGGAGCAAGTACGCCGCTTCCAACTCTACCTGCTCAACGAGAAAAGGCTTTCGGCCGGCACCGTCAAGCATCGTATGTCGGCTTTGCGGTTCTTCTACCGCAAGGCGCTCAAGCGTCGCGATCTGACCTTTGACGATCTGCCCTTTCCCAGGATCCCCGTGAAGTTGCCCACCGTGCTCAGTCGCGAGGAGGTGACGCGACTCATCGATGCGGCTGCCAATCTCATGCATCGGACCATCCTGATCGTTCTCTATGGGACCGGGGTGCGGCGGACGGAGGCGTCGCGGCTGAAGGTCAGCGACATCGACAGCCAACGTATGGTCATCCACATCCGTCAGGGTAAAGGCTCACGGGATCGTGATGTTCCGCTCAGTCCTAAACTGCTCCATGTATTGCGCGAGTACTGGCGTTGGAAGAAACCGAAGATCTATCTGTTTCCCAGTACCTTGGGCCACCCGGGTGTGGAAGAACCCATCTCGGACAAAACCGTTTGGAACGCCTGCCGTGAAGCCGCTGTCCGCGCGGGTTTGAGCAAGACCATTGGCCCCCACACCCTTCGTCACTATGTCGCCTGCCGGACTATGTCGCGCGATTCTTTAGCTCTCTGCCTTTCCGGTAAACGCAGGAATCCGTAGACGACATAGTCTTGACTCCTTTAACCCTGTTACAAGGGGAAAGGAGTCTACCGTGAAGTGTATTATCAACAATCAAGTGGTTCTGTCGCGGCCGCTTGAGGGTCCTTTGGCGGCCCATATTGGTTCGTTTGCTGGGTGGGCGAGTGAGCAGGGATATGCGTTGTACTCGCTTCACCGGCAGGTACTGATCGGCGCCTGTTTCAGCCGGTGGCTTGGACAGAACGGCGTGAGACTGCGCAGCGTTTCTACCGAGCACGCAGCACAGTATCTGCGGTATCGCGCTCGACGGGTGCAACCTCGCCAGGGCGACGCTGCGGCGCTGAGATACATGATTGAGTTCTTAAACCGCGGGGGAGTGATTCGCGCCGAAAAAGTACCGGCACCACGGCCGACCCCGGTTGAGCGATGCGCACAGGCATTCGAGCGCTACTTGCGCGAAGAGCGCGTGCTCGCAACTGCGACGATCATCAACTACGTGCCGTTCATCCGCGGTTTCCTCAAAAATCGTTTCGGCAATGGAACAGTCAAACTATCGTGCTTGTGTGCCGGCGATGTCGTTAGATTTGTCCAGCGCCAGGCGCCGCGCTTGCATCCGAAGCGAGCCAAGCTGCTGACGACGGCGTTGCGTTCCTTCCTGCAATACGCCCGCTATGGCGGAGAGGTGACAGTGGATTTGGCCGCTGCCGTTCCGGTCGTGGCCAACTGGTCGATGACGTCGCTCCCCCGCGCGATTGGGACGGATCAAGTCCGTCAGTTGCTCGCCAGTATCAACCGAAGCACTGCGGTGGGGCGGCGCGATTACGCCATCTTGCTCCTGCTCGCACGACTGGGGTTGCGTTCAGGTGAAGTGGCCTTCCTCGAACTCGATGACATTGACTGGAACGTAGGACAGTTGACGGTGCGCGGCAAGAGTGGCCAGCGCAGCGAGCTACCTTTACCCCTGGAGGTTGGCAAAGCCATCGCCGCATATCTGCGGCGCGGGCGACCCGACAGCGCGAGCCGCCGCGTATTTTTACGTGCCAAAGCCCCGATCCGCGGCTTTCTAGGTGCCAGCGGCGTTGGATCGATTGTTCGGCATTCCCTCAAGCGTGCCGAAGTAAAGGCGCCCACTCATGGAGCCCATCAGTTTCGCCATGGATTGGCCACCGAGATGTTGCGGCAGGGCGCCTCGCTCAGTGAGATCAGCGAGGTGTTGGGTCATCGCCATCCCCAGACCACGAAGATTTATACAAAGGTCGATATCAACGCATTGCGTACGCTGGCCTTGCCGTGGCCGGGAGGTGCGCGATGAACACCCTGCGTCAGGCCGTTCAGGAGTATCTGAGCATGCGGCGGGATCTGGGATTCTCGCTGCGGGAGGCAGGCAAGGGATTGCTCGATTTCGTCACGTTCATGGAGCAGCACCGCGCCTCCTACATCACCCAGGCTTTAGCGCTTGCCTGGGCTCAACAACCTTCGAACGTTCAACCGGCGCATTGGGCACAACGACTGAGCTTCGTGCGCGGATTTGCGCGTCATCGCAGTGCGACCGATCCACGCACGCAGATTCCGCCGCAGGGCTTGTTGCCATTCCAGCCAAAGCGGGCGCGACCTTACCTTTACTCGGATGATGAGATCGAGAGCTTACTGCGCGCCGCGCTCAAAATGCCATGCCGCTATGAACGCGGTGAGCTGCGGCCTTGGGTCTACTATTGTCTGTTCGGGCTACTGAGCGTCTCGGGCCTGCGCCTCGGCGAAGCACGCAACCTCGAGCTTCAAGATGTCGATCTCAAGGCCGCCGTGTTAACGATCCGCGGCGCCAAGTTCGGCAAGACGCGTCTGGTGCCTCTGCATGCCTCGACCTGCCAAGTGCTCGGCGACTATATTGCCAGACGCAAGCGCCATTGGGCACAACGGCCAGTCTCGTCTTACTTGTTCGTCTCCAGCTGGGGCCATCGGCTGGATAGCGCTGACGTTCATCGAACGTTCTATGCGTTGTCCCGGCAGATCGGTCTCCGCGGCCCATCCGACAGTCAGGGCCCGCGTCTTCACGACCTGAGGCACCGATTCGCGACCCACGCACTTGTACATTGGTATCGGTCCAATCAGGATCCCGAACGCCGCCTGCCGATCTTGTCGGCCTATCTCGGCCATGTGCACGTCGCCGATACGCAGTGGTATTTGACCGGCTCACCGGAGCTGATGCGTGAAGCGATGCGCCGGCTCGAGCACCGCTGGGAGGACCGGCCATGACCACTCTCCCCAGCTTTCCTGCGCTGTTGGAGGCCTTCTTCACACAGCGCCTGATGCAGCAGCGCCAGGCGAGCCCTCACACCGTCAGCTCCTATCGAGACACCTTCCGTCAATTTCTGAAGTTCGTGCAACAGCGGTTGCATAAGCCGCCATCACATCTGAACTTCGATGAGATCGACGCCTCTTTGGTCGTGACGTTTCTGGATAGCCTGGAGAAGCAGCAAGGTTTGAGCGTTCGCAGCCGCAATTTGCGGTTGACGGCGATCCATTCCTTCTTCCGGTACACCGCCTTCGAGGCGCCAGCCCACTCGGCCCAGATCCAGCGCGTGCTG
>DASXQN010000045.1:0-2385 GCA_036507155.1 Anaerolineales bacterium | reverse complement strand
GGGCGATTTTGATGGTTACCGCCGGGTGCATCAGCTCGAACGGCACGCTCATGAGGCCCAGCCGCCGCGCCAATCGTCGAGCAATGAGCGGACTTTGTAGAGTTCAGTGATGCCGCCCCCATTGACCATGAAGTCAAGCGGGGTGGCGCCGGCGAAGGCCGGATGCGTGTTCGGGGCACGAAGCCAGCGATCGGCCAGGTCCTGGCGCTCATAGAGTATATTGAGCGCCTTGAAGATGCCCATCAGATAGGACAACCGATCGAGCTTGTCGCGGCCGATATCGAAGCTCTCGCCGGCGCGGGCGCGCTTCTTCCAGCGGTCGAGGGTGGCCCGGCCGGGCTGGCCGAGCAGCGAGAGCTGCTCGAGAGTCGACAAGTGCCAGCGGGATTCCGCGATATTGAAGAAGGTGCGCAAGCCCGCGCCGGCCTTCTCGGCATCGCTAAACTGCCTGGGCTGAGGGACGAGAACTCTTTTCATATGAGACAATATAGCGTTGTTTGTCTCAAATGGAAACCCCCAGAAAAAACACTTACAAAACAACGCGCTAAGGTTGCGGGGCGGCCGTTCCATGCCCGAAATCTTCGGCAGGAGCTCCGGGACTTGACTGCCTGTTTGCGCTGCGATCACCAGCCTACTGGCTGACCGGGCAGGAGTACGGCCGGACCATCCCACTAGCGGACATTCAAGCGCATAACCCTGAAGGACATGGATCCACATCTTGCCCCTGATGTAGCTAAGCAAGGTCAATCCGTCATTCGCCTGTGCGAAGAGGCGCTTACCTGAGCGTTTGCCCCTGGCTCCACAAGATTGAAGGGCGCCTGAGGAGACACGGTGACGAGAGGCAACCAGCAAGACATCGCCGAGACATCGGGCCGAACTCCCGGCAATTTGGCCCTGGCGGCCGGAAATTCTCTTCATTCTCTTCCGCGGGTAGGGCGTAGCGAGCGATGCTGAACCTACCAGCGTTCGGGTCATCCAGGCTGACCTCGTGGTGTAAAGAGCGGCGTCGCGCGAAAGACGCTCATTAGATCGGCGCCGTCACAATCCGAGGATCGGCGGCGAAGCTTTCCCGCTTGAATTCAATCGAGATGGCTGGACTCTCACACCACGCCTGCACAGCATGATGGCGCGGGAAGATATGCCAGGTCTGCATCTCATCCGGATTGCGCGTCGTGAACATCTTGGGCGTCAGCGTCGCGATGTTTGCCCGACGCTTTTCGTCGCGCACGGATTCGTATCGAATGACCTCGATTTGCGCCTGTCGTGCAGCGTCGGCCAGGTCCTGACAGGCGGTGTACAAAGACAAATTGATCCAATCCGCGCGATCGCGATCGAACGGCGGACGTGTCAGATCGATATGCCGATTGCCGCGGCAGCCGATACTGAACGCCGTGTGCTCCACGGGCAGGGCCGGGAGTTTCATCTCCGGCGCTTCCGCAAGGAACAGAAGGCGATAGAAAGCGGTCTCGGTGATCGCGGTCATCACCTCTTCGGAGGCATAGAACGCTCCCTCCGGCTGATGCGCGCGGCGGAACCGAGAGCCGTGATTGTAGGGCGCGTAGCGAAATGGCGTGGCGAGAAGGTAGTGGAGGCCCGCGCACTCTGTCGGGATCGGTGGTTTGCTTTCCTCCAGCACGGCTTCGAGTATCTCCTGCTCCTCGAGCGTGTCGGTGATGCGCATCGTTGCCGCCTTGGCCTGTGTCTCGACGACGCGCCAGATGTCGTGAGCATAGGGGCGAGCCTCAGATGCGAGCGCGTCGGGAGTCCACATACGCGACCGCTGAGGTCAGTCCGGTGATGGTCTGGATGAGATCGATCGGCCGACCGCGCAGGGCGATATTGGGGCTGTGCATCCAGGACTGCGACGACTGGTCGTCGCCGCCGGTGATGGAGTCGATGCCGCGGAACAGGCGGACGAAGAGCTGCGCGAGCTCGTACGACTTGCTGCCGGGTGGCAGGTCGTAGCGTCCGTTTTTCAAGCGCGAAATCGACGCCTCCGACAAGCCGAGCAACCGTGCCAGCACCGTGTTGGGCAGGTCGAGATGCGCAGCGGCGCGCACCGCCGCCTTGCTCAGCACCTCGGCCTTGCGCGCGGCATCGGCGGCGACATTTGTATGATTTCGATCTATGGAAACCATATCAGGCATTTCTTTCTACAGAAAGATTAGGTCTTTTCCTCCGGGGCGTCAAGAAGCGACGCAGATGCGCCATAAAATACTGCAGAATCAATATCTTATCAATCAAGCGCACCCCGCTGCAATCTCCTGCAGCTTCACCGCTTCGTCGCTGTCGCTCATGAGCGGTTACCTGGGTGTCTCTGAGCTTACCCAGGACAGGGCACTATCCGAGCCGAAGCGACGGGGCCTGCGCGCGCAGAACAAAAAA
>DASXQN010000044.1:0-3358 GCA_036507155.1 Anaerolineales bacterium | reverse complement strand
CACGAAGGAAAAATAACCGTCGCCGGCTCTCTTTGAGCTACGCGCGCAATTGGTGGACGCCTGCAAAGGCTGGCGGAATGCCGTGGACTTGCACCACACTCCCCTTTGAGGGAGCCCACTGTCTAGCAAACAGGTCTGGCTCGCTCGTCCGGTTGACATCCTAAAGTCGTGGCCGTGACCAGAACGAGCCTTTCAACGTTGTCGCGTCGCGCCGCAGGCTCTCGCTGTAAGTGAGCCTCGACCAAGAAGAGAACCTCTTTGATTAACCTTTGCGCGGCAAAGTGTGTGCTAAATATGTCCATCTATCTTGGCGGTGATGGGAAGATTCTTATCAATTTAGCCAAGCTTTGAACGGAAAACGCGCTCTTGACATCATATACTTTGTAATGCAAAGTTCGTCGCGATTCAGGCCGACATGCAAAAAGATTATGCGCATCTGACACTCGCCCCAATCGTCTTGGCGATCCTGGCCGAAGAGGATGACTATGGCTATGCGATCCTCCAGCGAGTTCAGGAATTCTGACGATGCAGACTCCACGTCATGCGGTATCGCTCGAGGAGCAGATCGAACAGTGGCGGAGCTACCTCCGCCGTCGGCAGGCGACCCACTCTGTCGATGTCGCGGAGCTCGAGAATCATCTGCGCAAGCAGATTGCGGGTCTCGTCGATGCGGGGCTTGCGACCGACGAAGCGTTCCTGATGGCGGTGAAGCGCATGAGCAGCCACGACGCCCTCTCGCGGGAGTTCGCGCGCGCGCACTCCAACCGTCTCTGGAAACAGCTCCTGCTCGTGCCTTCGGATTCCGGAGAGTTGCGAGTGCCGGGCCAAACAGAGGTCATCGTCGCATTCTGTCTTGCGGTTGCCGCGGCGGTGGCCATCAAGGTGCCGGCGTTGTTCGGGCTGCAATTGGACGAACATAAGAATGAAGACGTCCGTTTCTATGTCCGCAACGCAAGTCTTTTTGTGTTGCCGCTCGTGACCATCTACTTCGCCTGGAAACGGCGGCTCGAAACCCGCACTCTTCGCTGGCTAGCCGTGGCGTTCGCCGTCGCCGGTGTATTCGCCAACGTCTATCCCTTCGCCCGGGCCAGTTCCACCGAGGTCCTCATGGCGTTGCACCTGCCGATCGCGCTCTGGCTGGTGGTGGGAATGGCGTACGCCGGCGGACGCTGGCGCCAGGTCGATAGCCGCATGGACTTCATTCGATTCTCGGGCGAGCTGTTCATCTACTACGTCCTGATCGCCCTCGGCGGCGGCGTCCTCACGGCGTTCATGGCGATGATCTTCCAGGCCATCGGGATCAACGTCGGGCCGTTCATCGGAGCGTGGCTGCTGCCCTGCGGAGCGGCCGGCGCTGTCCTGGTCGCATCCTGGTTGGTGGAAGCGAAGCAAAGCGTAATCGAAAACATGGCGCCGATGTTGACGCGTCTGTTCACGCCGATGTTCGCCGTCATGCTGATCATGTTTCTGGGGACCTTGCTATGGACCGGACGCGGTATTGACGTCACACGAGACGTGCTCATCGCGTTTGACCTGCTCCTCGTTGTGGTCATCGGCCTTCTGCTCTACTCCGCATCCGCTCGGGACCCGCGGTCGCCCGCCAACACCTTCGATGTAGTGCAGGTCGTGCTGGTGGTCAGTGCGCTCATAGCCGACGCGGTAGCGCTGTGGGCGAACGCCGCGCGCATCACCGAGTTCGGTTTTACCCCGAACCGCGTGGCCGCTCTGGGCGAGAACGTGATCCTCCTGGTCAATCTGGCGTGGTCCGCCGTGCTCTACCTCCGCTTCCTCCGCGGGCGCGGACCGTTCACCTCCCTTGAAAAATGGCAGACGGATTATCTGCCGGTCTACGGCGCGTGGGCGGTGGTGGTCGTGATCCTCTTTCCGCCGCTGTTCCGATACGTCTGACATGCCATCCCCATACACATCCACAAGCAGAGAGGCTTTTATGAAAATCAAAATATTATTCGCAACCTTACTGATACTCTTCTTGTTCACCACAGGCTATGCCCAGACGCTGGACAAAGCCAAACTCGACCAGATGGGCCTGAGATATCCCGGTCCTGATCACGGGCTCGCCGGTCGATTGGGAGCCACGCGGGCGGGGAACACGCTGGCGCTCCCCTTTCTGCTCGGGTAGGATGGATACTCTTCTCATTAACGGAAGGAGCGATGCATGAGCAAGTTCTCTGTCGGACTCATAGTCTCCGTCGTCGTCGTGGGCCACGTCATCACCTCCACCCTTATTTTGGGGCTGCGAAATTCCGGTCCGGTGGGCGGTCTTTCGAGCGTGGACGCCGCCGCGCAGCGTGAGGCGATCGACTCCCTGAGAGAATCTGTGGACCGGCTATCCGTTGCTGCATCGTCACGTCCATCGTCGTCGACGGTTACGTTCGACCCAGCGGGATCCGGGGCGGTCGACCTGGCGGCGCGGTTTGACGAGGTGATCAAGCTATTGAAAGCGCTTGAAAAATCGATCGTCGCGAAGAACGAAGCCAGTGACGAGCTCGCCGGACTCAAGCTTCGAGACAAGCTGCGGGAACAGTATCGCACCGAAGACGGATCCGTGATCGCCGAAGAGCTCCTCGCGCAAGGGAAATTCGCCGCAGGGGGGAACGGCATACTCACGTTCCTCGAAGCGCATCCGGATCACCCCGACACTCAAGACCTCATGAGAAGAGCGAGAAATGCATTCCAACAATCGGGCTACTTGGACAAGGCGCTCTGGTTGCATGGCGAGATTATGAAGAAGTTCCCCGAGCATCGCGGAGGGGATCTCCACTTGCTCGCCATGCTCGAGAAGCGAATGAAGAAGTATGACGAAGCCATGCAACACTTCAATGAATCGGTGGAGCTCGCCAAGACGGAGCAGGATCGGATGAGCCGGCTGTTATCGCGCGCCGAGCTCGTTCATGAGCGGGACGGGGACAGTGCGGGGCTCGAGGCCTACCGGGAGGTGGAGCGTTCGGCCAAGGCCGCCGGGATCGAGGCCGGAGACGAAGCGCGGAAGCGCGCCGACAGCATCGAGGAGCGGTTGGCAACTCGATAACAGCATGAGGATCGTTAAGCCGGTCCGGGCGATATGAACCTATACCCAGCGCCTGGTCGCAGAGCCGGTTGCAGTGTTCCCTCTTCTTTGTCCGGTGCGTGAGGCCGACTGGATTGAGGGTTGGGACCCGCCGTTAGTCGTTTCGTTTTCAGGCGTCGCCGAGCCGATTGCGTCTTCATTACTGGCGCATCGCCCATCGAAAGTGTCTGGTACGTCACTCGTCACGAGCCTAGAGCAGGCTTCGTCGAGATGCTCAAGATCACACCCAAGGTCACCGCCTGCAGATTGACAATTCAGCTTCGTGCTGCT
>DASXQN010000043.1:0-7049 GCA_036507155.1 Anaerolineales bacterium | reverse complement strand
TGAGCGCCAACAGGACCACATAGATCTGGCCGAGCCCAATCGTGTGCCAGATGCCTGCAAGCGCAAAACTCCAGATCACCCTCAGGAGGCTGGGCTTGTACCTGAATGCAAGGAGCATGACTGTCACGATGTAGAGGATTGCGGAGACCACGCGCCAGACATTGGCCGCAAGGTAAACGTTTTCATAGGTCAATACACTGAAGAACAAAAGCGTGAAGGGCGGATTCAGATTTGGCAGCCTGCCGCCCGCACCGGTCATTGGAAAAGTGGATTCGAAAATAAGCTCGGAGGTTGGATCGTACGGATTGTTGCCGTTCCGCGCGTTGATTCCGGAAGCAGCGAACGAGCCGAAGTCATGCAGTTTGTCGATTGCACGCCCTACGATGATGACATTCAGAACGATGGCGAGCACCAGGAGCAGAATCGCCAACGCGACCAGCGCCGCCCTTAGCGAACTTCGAAGACCCGCATTGCCTGCGCCCATGCCCGGGATGTCAGTCCTTCGAATATCGCTTCTGCCACTCGAATAGCTTGTTCAATGCCTCGAGCGGCGAAAGCCCATTCACATCCAGGTCACGCAATTCATCCAACAGGGGGCTGGTCTCGGGAAAAAGCGCCGCCTGCTGCGCCGCGTGCGGGTTGATCCGGATCGCCTGGCCGGAGGACTTCTCCAGCTCGGCCATGATCTCGGTGGCGCGCTCAACCACCGGCTTCGGCAGCCCCGCCAGTTGGGCCACGTGGATCCCGTACGAGCGGTCCGCGCCGCCCGGGATGATCTTGTGCAGGAAGACCACGCGGCCGTCCGCTTCGCTGACCGCGACGTTGTAATTGCGCACGCCCGGCAGGAGGTCCGCGAGCTGGGTCAGTTCGTGATAATGTGTGGCAAAGAGGGTTTTCGCGCGTAGATGAGGATGGTTATGGATGAACTCGATCACAGCCCAGGCGATCGAAATGCCGTCATACGTGCTGGTGCCGCGCCCGATCTCATCGAGGATCAGCAAGGAGCGGGGCGTGGCGTGATGCAGAATGTGCGCAGCCTCGATCATCTCCACCATGAACGTAGACTGCCCTGCGTGGATTTCGTCCTGCGCGCCGATGCGGGTGAAGATGCGATCGACCAGTCCGATGCGGGCGGAATGCGCCGGGACGAACGAGCCCATCTGTGCCATGAGCACGATCAGCGCGGCCTGGCGCAGGTAGGTGGATTTCCCGGCCATATTCGGCCCGGTGATCACCCTCACGACCTCGCCGCGCTCGAACTGCACGTCGTTGGGGACAAATCGTTCGCCTTGCAGCAGCTGCTCGACGACCGGATGGCGGCCCTCATGGATCTCCAACTCGCCGCCCTCATGCACCGTGGGTCGGACGTACGCTCCTAATGCGGCGGCCTCGGCCAACGCGGCGTACACATCCAATTCCGCCAGCACCCGGGCGATCGCGAGCAGTTCTGCGGCAGATCGCGCCAGCTCGGCGCAGACATCCTTGAACAGTCGCAATTCGAGTTCGTGGATTCGCTCTTCCGCATTGAGCACCAGCGTTTCGTATTCCTTCATCTCCGGCGTGATAAAGCGCTCGGCATTGACAAGCGTCTGCTTGCGGATATAGCTTTCCGGAGCCTTCTCCGCCGCGCCGCGTGAGATCTCGATGTAATAACCAAAGACTTTGTTGTAACCGACCTTGAGGGTCTTGATGCCCGTTTTCTCGCGCTCGGACGACTCGAGATTTGCAATCCACTCGCGCGCATGCCGGGAAGCCTGCAGAATGCCGTCCAGCTCCGACGAATACCCGGCGCGGATGATGCCTGTATTGGCGAGCACAGCGGGCGCCTCGTCGTCGATCGAGGCCAGCAGAAGCTCAAGCACGTGGTCCGCTGAGGCCAGTTTAGGAAGATCTGCGTTGTTGCTGCCAAATGCCGACGCGACATCCGGCAGAGCGGCCAGCGTATCACGGATTGCAAGTAAGTCACGCGGCCTGGCAAAGCCGGCCATGGCGCGATTCACGAGGCGCTCGAGATCCGCCAGGGGCCGCAGCGCGGCGCGCAGCTCGGCCCGCGGCATACCCCGTTCAAAGAAATAGTTGACGCTGGCCTGTCGCGAATTAATTCTCCGAACATCCAGCAGGGGCTGGCTGACCCAACTGCGCATGAGTCGTCTTCCCATGGGCGTTACCGTTTGGTCGAGTACGCCCATCAACGAACCCTTCAATTCGCCGCGCAGGGTCTCTGTAAGTTCCAGGTTGCGGCGGGTGGCCGCGTCCAGCGTCATGAATTCGGAGAGGTCGTATGAGCGCAGCGCGGTCAGCAGGTTGAGCGCGTCCGGTTGAGTCTGCTTGAGGTACTGGAGGATCGCGCCTGCGGCCCGCACCGCGAGAGGTCGGCCCTTGAGCCCGAAGCCGTCCAACGCGCCAGCCTTAAAGTGAGCCAGAATAGTTTCCTCGCACTTGGCACGCTCGAAGTGCCAGGCCGGCCAAGGCGTCAGATGTCCGGGCAGGGTCTCATCGAGCGACAGCGAGTCGGGGTGCAGGATCTCGGCCGGTCGGAGCCTCACCAGCTCCGGGCGGAGATTCGTGACGTCCACCTCAGTTGCCGCGAACTCGCCGGTCGTGATGTCCACGTAGGCTATGCCTGCACGTCCTTCGTCGGCCACGACCGCGGCCAGGTAGTTGTTCGCGTCTCCGGGCAGCAGCCCTGGCTCCACGAGCGTCCCGGGCGTTACCACGCGGACCACCTTGCGCGCGAAGATGCCCTTAACAGGCTGGTCACCGACCTGTTCACAGATCGCTACGTGATAGCCCTTTTCGATCAGCCGCGCCAGGTAATTCTCGGCCGCATGATACGGTATGCCGGCCATGGGGATGCGCGTCCCCTTCGCCACGCTGCGCGAGGTCAGGACGATATCGAGCTCGCGCGCCGTGGTCTGGGCGTCCTCATCGAACGTCTCGTAAAAATCCCCGAGCCGGAAGAAGAGTATGGCATGCGGATATTCGCGCTTGATCTCGAGATACTGCTGCCTGATGGGTGTGACGTCTTCATCCGCCATGGGTTGATTTTACTATGAGGCGAGGTGATAGAGTATCGAACTGGCAGTATAATCCGGCTCGAGATCAAATCATCGGGAGTGTTTGCATGTACAAGATCGTACTGGTCCGTCACGGACAGAGCACCTGGAATCTCGAAAACCGCTTCACGGGCTGGACGGATGTAGGGCTGACCGAGCAAGGTGTCACCGAAGCGCATGCGGCCGGACGGCTGCTGCGTGAAGGCGGCTACAGCTTCGACGTTGCATTTACTTCGGTCTTGCGCCGCGCCATCCAGACGTTGTGGATCATGCTGCAAGAGATGAATCTGGAATGGACCCCCGAGAGCAAGGCCTGGCAGCTCAACGAGCGCCACTACGGCGCCTTGCAGGGATTGAACAAGGCCGAGATGGCACAGAAATACGGGGATGAGCAAGTGAAGATCTGGCGGCGGAGTTACGATGTGCCGCCACCGTCGCTCGAGCTGACGGACGAGCGCCACCCGAAGTTCGACCCGCGCTACGCGTCGCTCCCGCCCGAGCAGCTGCCCGCCACCGAATCGCTTAAGTCCACGCTGGAGAGGGTCCTGCCATACTGGCATGCCACGCTTGCGCCCGCGATCGAGTCTGGCCGGCGCATGTTGATCGCGGCGCATGGGAACAGCATCCGCGCGCTGGTAAAGTATCTTGATAATGTATCGGATGCCGATATCCCCGAGCTGAACATACCGACCGGCGTGCCGCTGGTATACGAATTGGACAAGAACTTGAGGCCGCTGCAGCACTACTATCTAGGCGATCTTGAAGAGGTCGCTAAAAAGGCAGCGGCCGTCGCCAATCAGGGGAAAACGACGTGACGACGACCGGTTCTGCTTAAGAACTCGCGTTGGACTTTATGGCCGGCGCGCGCCGGCCTCACGAAAGATCCTTGACCACGCTCCCTCCCGATTTTGTCGCAGAACTGAAAAAGCATTTTACGGGCGAGATTCGCGTCGACCTCGCGAGCCGCGTGCTGTACAGCACCGACGCGTCGATGTACCAGATCGAACCCACAGGGGTGGCGGTGCCGCGCACGCAGGACGACTTGCACGCCGCGCTGGAGCTGGCTGCGCGCTACAAACTGCCGGTTCTGCCGCGCGGCGCGGGGACCAGCCTGGCCGGCCAGGCAATCGGACCGGCTCTCATCCTGGATTGTTCGCGCTGGCTCGATCGTATTGTGGAGATCGACGCTGAAGCGCGGACCGCCACGGTGGAGCCCGGCGTGGTGCTGGCGGCGCTGAACGCGCGGGCCGCGCAATACGGCTTGAAATTCGGCCCTGACCCTGCGTCCGCGGACCGCGCCACGATGGGCGGCGTGATCGGCAACAACGCGACCGGCGCGCACTCGATCCAGTATGGCACGACGGCGGATCATATCCTGAGCTCGGATGTGATCTTCGCTGACGGAAGCCTGGCCGCACTGGGCGATGTTCCGATTCAAGCGGGGCCCGAACCGGCCGAGACGCGGTACACGTCCTTCGTCGGCGCGGCACACGAGATTCGCGAACAGTACGAGCAGGCGATCAAAGATCACTATCCTGCAACGTGGCGCAACGCGGCGGGATACCGGCTGAATTACCTGCTGCCTTGGTCGGCCTCGGAACCGAGCCAATGGGACGATGCACGCGGCGGATATCCACCCGCATCGGCTGGCTCGATCAACCTTGCGACGCTGCTAGCTGGCAGCGAGGGCACGCTGGCCGTGATTCGGCGCGCCACGGTGAACCTGGTTAAGAAGCCGAAGCATACGGTATTGGCGGTGCTTGCCTATCCGGATATCGCACAAGCGTGTGACGATGTTCCGCGCCTCCTGACTTACGGACCTTCCGCGATCGAATTGATCCCGCGCATGCTCATCCAACTCGCGCGCGGCATTCCGGCGTACGCCGCTCAAATGGGGTGGGTGCTGGGCGACCCGGCTGCACTGCTCGTGGTTGAGTTCAGCGGCGAGCAAGCCGATGACCTCACGCGCAAAGCTCACGCCTTAGATGGTGTGTTGAGCGTGGCTGAATCCGCGCAGGAGCAGGCGCGGGTTTGGAACGTTCGCCGAGTTGGACTCGGGCTGCTCGACTCGCGGCCGCAGTCCGCGCGCCCCGTGGCGTTCATCGAGGACTGCGCCATCCCGGTGCAGCATCTCGGCGAGTTCGTGCGCGAGGTTGAGAAGATCCTCGCGGCGCACGGCGTAGAGAGCGGGATCTACGCCCATGCCTCGGCCGGTTGCCTGCACATCCGGCCGATCCTCGACCTGAAAACGCAACATGGCATGGACGCACTGCGCACGATCGCGCCGGCCGTGGTGGCGCTGACCGTGAAGTTCGGGGGTGCGATGAGCAGTGAGCATGGCGATGGTCTGGCGCGGGGTGAATGGCTGGAGCAGATGTATGGCCCTGAAATCGCGGACGCGACCCGGAAACTCAAGGCCGCGGCGGATCCCGAAAATCTCCTCAACCCTGGCAAGATCGTGGACGCACCGGCGATGGACGCGAATCTTCGCTACGGACTGAAATATCAATCCAGGGCGTGGCAACCCGATCTTTCGCTGGAAGGCAACGGCGGGTTGACCTTGGCGATCGAGCAGTGCAACGGACAGGGTGTGTGCCGCAAGACCGACGGCGTGATGTGCCCGTCCTATCAAGCGACTCGCGAGGAAATGCATTCGACTCGCGGCCGGGCGAACCTGCTGCGCGCGATGATCGCGGCGCCCGGCGGTGCCGATGGAGCGCTGCCGGGCGGTGCATTGATTGAGCCTGTCGCGCAGGCGCTCGATCTTTGCCTCGGTTGCAAGGGCTGCAAAGCGGAATGTCCGAGCGGCGTGGACATGGCCAAATTGAAGTATGCATTCGAGGCCGAATACTACAAGACGCGCCGACGGCCCGCCCATGACTATCTGTTCGGATATTTTCACCTGGTTGCGCCGTGGATGGCGGCTGTGTCCCCGATCGCGAACGCTGGCTTGCAGAATCCAGCAATTAGGAACATTACGGCGCGCGCGCTGGGTATCGCAGGCGATCGGCCCTTTCCAAAGTTCTCACGCCGCGCGGCCCGTCCGAGGCGGCATCCGAGGATGGAACGGGCCGGCGTGATTTTCTTATCCGATGCGTTCACCCACTTCGTCGAGCCGGAGATCGAGCAAGCAGCGTTCGACGTTCTGGATTCGGCCGGCTACGATGTTCGTGTGTTGCCCACGATCGTCGCAGCCGCAGCACTGGTGTCGAAGGGATTCATCGCGTCTGCCCGCAAGCATGCGACGCGCGTCCTTTCCGAGATAGACCGCATAGATCCTGCCGGAGCGATGCCGATCGTCGGGATCGAGCCTCCGGAGCTGTACGCGGTCAAACACGATTACTTCGACCTATTGCCAGCGCGCTCTTACGATCTCGCCGCTCGCCTCGATAAGGTCTGGCTGCTAGAGGAATTCTTGCTTCGCTCCGCAGATATTGGCCGTATGCGCGTAGCCACAAATCTTGGAAAAGTCAAATTTCAACCTCACTGCCATCAACGCGCGGAAGGCGCCGCGGCCGATGGACTGCCGTCCGGCGCGGCTGCGACCGTCGCGCTCTTGTCAGCCTGCGGGTATGAGGTCGAGCAGATCGAGGCGGGTTGCTGCGGGATGGCAGGCACGTTTGGTTATGAACGTGAGCATTATGAATTGTCGCAACGTATCGGTGAACTCAAGCTCTTCCCGAACGTGCGCGATTCCGGCGCAGACGCAATCGTCTCAACGGGTGCGGCATGCCGCCTCCAAATCGAACAAGGCACCGGTGTGAGGGCCGAACACCCGATCGCCCTGGCGGCGCGCGCCATAGTTGCCGCGTAGCGCGAAGATGCGCATCACGGGCCGCGACTGCCGGTCGCCGCAACGCGCGGCTCATCAAGTATGATTATGTCATGCCGACGCTCGTTTTCAACAAGCCGTACGGCGTCCTCTCGCAATTCACCGACGAAGGGACAGGCCACCCGACGCTGAAGAACTTCATTTCGGTGCCGGGGGTATAT
>DASXQN010000042.1:0-3377 GCA_036507155.1 Anaerolineales bacterium | reverse complement strand
GACCGCGGCCGGGAAGATCGCGATCACGAACAGGGCCGTCAGCGTGAGCCATCCGATCCGTCTGGCCAGGTTCGCGAGCATACGGGGCGAAAAAAAGCGGTAGCCGCGGCCGGTGGCGGGAAGCGCCTGCGCAGTCATTTGGCGGCCCTCCGCAAGCGCGGATCGAGGAGCGGGTACAACAGCTCGGTGATGATATTGATCAGCAAGATGATCACTGTGAACAGCAGGAAGCCCCCTTGCAGCAGCGGGTAGTCGCGTGATTTGACCGCTTCGAACATCATACTCCCGATCCCCCGATAATTGAAAACCGCTTCGATGACCGTGACGCCGCCAAGCAGCTGGCCGAGGTCCAGCGTGAACGCCGTGACGACCGGCAGCAACGCGTTCCGCAGGCCGTGCTTCAATATGACGCCAGTCCCGGGTACGCCCTTCGCTCGCGCGGTGCGGATGTAGTCCGAATCCAGTATACCGAACATGGAGGCCCGCATGTTAACGAAGGCGGTCGGAAGATAGGCCAGGGTCAAGACAACCGCGGGCATGAGTCCGTGGCGCGCCACGTCCGCCACATTCTCCCACCCGTGCAGGCGCGGGATGGAGTAGGAATCGCCGGCCGGCAGCCAGTGCAATTGGATGGCGAAGATGGGCACCAGCAGCATGGCCAGCCAAAAGGGCGGGATCGAACGCAAGATGAAAATGCCTGCCAACAGCCCGAGATCTTCGGAACGGCCGCGCCGCACGGCCGCCCAGATGCCGAGCGCGGACCCGAGCACGAGCGCAGCACCCAGGCTGACGCCTACCAGCAGGAGGGTCCAGCGAAAATTGTCGTTCAGCACCTGCAGGACCGATCTTCCACCGCTGTACCGGAAAGACTGCCCGAGATCGACGCGCGCGAGCCTTCCCAAGTAGATCAAGTACTGCTCGCCGAGCGGCTTATCGAGTCCATATTCGTGGCGCAGCGCCTCGATGCGCGCGGCCCCCAACTGGGGCACGGCATTACCGGCGATCAATTGCAGCGGATCACCCGGCACGGCGCGCGGCAGAAAAAAATTGATCGAGATGGCCAGCAGGAATGTGATGCCAAACTCAAGGCTGCGGCGGCCCAGATTTTTCAACATGCGTTGATTTCGCGGCGTAGCTCAGAGAGACGCTTGTAGACGATGCCGAATTGTGAAACCCAATGCATGCGTTGATAGCTGCCCTCCGGATACGGTTGCGCCGCCACGCGGCCGGCGGGACGCGTGAGCCACAGCGCCATCACGAGGTCGGCGTGACGCTGACGGGCCGCGCGCTCGTCCGCAGGGGGGATGGATCCGCCCAGTTCGGCGCGATGCCGCCAGTAAAGGGCGAGCAGCTCCGAGCGGGGGATGAGCCGTCCGCTGTTGAACGGCTGCAAGTCGATGTAGGCCAGGTCCATCTCGGGCATGCCGAGGCCGACGTCCTGCCAATCGATCAATGTTGCAGGTTCAGACTCAAGATCTTTCGGGAGCGGCGCGTTGGTGGGCGTCGTGTCGTTGTGCAGGATCGACAAGGCTTCGTCGCGATAACGGTCGCAGCTAACGCGCGCCGCCTCGATCAAGTGGTCAAGCCCTGGCAGCCCGCCCCAGATACCGGCGCGCTGAACGCTCGCGACCTGGTCAGGGATGAGATCAAACTCGAGCTGGGACTCATGACGCGGTGCCAGCCAATCGTTGGCTGGAACGGAGGCGGCCGCATGCAGTTGTGCATAAGCGCGCAGCACCGAACCCAGTTCGGCGCTTGTCCACTGGTAGGGATGCTGCGGGATCCGGTGCGTGAGCGCGAGGTCCTGCATAATGATCACATGCCAGCCCGTGCTGGCATCGGTACCCAGATAATACACTTCAGGCTTTGGGATGGGGAGTATCTGATAAATGCTCTGATAAAAGCGCAGCTCGCGTTCGGCCGCGGCTGGATCCGACGGGCCGGCCGGATTGGTTGCCTTGACGATGACCGGCTCGCGCGTCGAGTGACCCTGGAGATTCTCCAGGGTCACTCGGTAAACCAGACTCCACGCGAAGGAGGTCTTGATCAACTCTGCCCGGCAGTCCTGTACCTGTGCGCCGAAAGCCTGCCGGAGCAGAGCGAGATGTGGACGAAACGTTTGCACGTTGTTCGTTACGGTATGTTCACAGCACCTTCAGGCAGGAACGACCAGACCGTCACGATGCCCGTGCCGCGCGTGTAAACCCAGCCGTCGTACGCGGCGGGCCGATACGCAAAGTTGCCGCCAGGCGACATCAATGGGATGAACGGCAAGTTCTGGGCGATGCGCTCCTGGATCTGATCGGTGAGCTGATCGGAGCGGGTCGGCTCGGTCGTGACTACGAACTCTTCGACCAATGCATCCAGATCGGCATCACAGATGCCGGTGAGATTGCCCCAGGCCAGCCCGCCAAAATCGCAGTTGGTCAGGAAGCGCACGAAGCCATGCTGCGCCTGCGGTGTGGACGACCAGCCCCAAATGGCCATATCGTAATCGGGCTCCGCGACAGCGACGAAGTTGGGCCAGATCAGCGCCACCTCAGTATCGATATCGAGACAATTCTGATGCGCACCGATGCCGACATCCTTCAGCCAGCCGGCGATCAATTCCGTGGCGCGCACCTCGACCGGATTGTTGACGTCGCACAGGATGGCGAAGTCCGTGTTCTCTCCGTTCAACTCACGGATCCCGTCCGCGTTGCCATCCAACAGCCCCGCGGCGTCAAGGTCTTCGGCCGCGGCGGCCGGATCGAATACGTGCGGGATGTTGATCGACCAGGCCAGGTCCGGGTGATACCAGCTCAGGGGAAGTTCCACGCCCTGGCCGAGCAGCACCACGTCGACGAGGGTCTTGGTGTCGATGGCTTTGGCGATCGCGCCGCGCACGGACGGATTGTTGAACGGCTCACGCGAACCGTTGGTATAGAAAATGTAGTTGAAGAAATCGGAGCCCTGGGCCAGCTTGATGTCCGCGTTGCTCTGCAGTTCCTCGACGAATGCCGGCGGAACGGATGAGAGCACCGCGCCCGCTTCGTGCGTGCGGAGCTGATTGAATTGCTGGGTCCGATCCTTTACGATCTTGGCGATGATCTCCTTGACAACCGGCTCACCGCGATAGTAATCCGGGTTGGCTTCGAACTGATAGAACTGTCCGGGCTCCACTTCGACGAGCTTGTAAGCGCCGGTGCCGACCATGCCCTGGAACTGGCTCAGCTCGCCGCTTTTGGCGGTCTGATCCTTCCAGATATGTTCCGGGAGGATATACGACTGCGCCAGACCCTCGTTCAGGAAGAAAGGTTGAGGCGACGTGAGGTGCAGGATCAACCCATAATCGCCATCCGCTTCCATGCTGTCAAGCGCGGCCAGATTGTTGGCGC
>DASXQN010000041.1:0-4687 GCA_036507155.1 Anaerolineales bacterium | reverse complement strand
GGGCATCTTGATTCGCCAGGTCGATGTATTTGCCGCCGTTGAAGCAAGAACGGAAGTCGGCCATCTCGAGTTCCAGTTTTTCTGCGAAGGCGACCAGCCGGCGGTTGCTGAACGCCCCGACATTCTCGCCCGTTTGATTGGCGAAGAGCAGGTCATGCATCTCCCAGAATTTGGCCTGGTCGCCCGCGCAGTACGCGGCCTCGGCGCCAGCAAGCGACTCCTCTCCGATGAATTTGCCGACTGAGTGATATACGAAGTAGACTTTGCCGGTGGCCACATATGTATCCACCACCTGCTTTTCAGTCTCTTCAAAGAAACGCCGGCAGAACGGGCACTGGAAATCGGAAAATTCCTCCAGCTTGACCGGCGCGTTCGGATCGCCGGCCATATTCGCCTGCGCCTGCGGGCGCGGAAACGGATCGGGCGTGGCGATGTCGCCGACGGGCCGCAGGTTGGGCAGGATCAACAGCGCCGCGATCGCCGCGGCGGCGACGATGACGATGCCGATCGTAAGCAGGCGATTGCGCGCGCCGGCGCGCCGCCGCTGCTCGCGGCGGATTTGTCTTTTGCTCATTCCTTCGTATTGATTGCTCATTAGCTCCTCACGGGTACGAAAAGATTGAAATCTAGTTTACTAGGCGTGTCATGCTGATCGCGAAGCATCCCGTAGCGAAGCGGAGGGAGCGCAGCGAAGCGCCTATCGAAGTGTAAAATGCTCCCTTCGGTCGTTAGGCCCTTCGCTTCGCTCACCGTTCGTGCCGCCGCAACGGCGGCTCGCGTGATTTGCTAAGCAAATCATGCGAGACGGCAGGGTGACAAAGTTTAGGTTTGGATGAAATCGCATTGCAGGGCCAGTTGAAGATTTTCTCACGCTGAAGCAGGATTGTCCAGAACAACTTTATACGCTGCTTATCTCGCAGTCGCTCTGTGAGGGTCTAGGTAGTCGATTAGTGGCGCCTTTGGTACCACATATCGGGACTGACCTCGACCGCCTGACGGAGAAATTCCTTTCAGGGTTGGATAGGCTCCGGAGTCGCCCCAAAAACCTGGATTCCGTAATACCTTGTATAGCAATCGTTGACCCAGAATTTGCGGTTGTCGTTCAACACGTTCAAACCTGCCCAGTTCTCAACCGCAGGTATCGTTATGGATTCGGCTCCCGCCGCCCTGGCATCCAGTATTTGCCTATCGAGCTTATCCCAAATGTGCGCGAACCCGATGTAACGCTCCCTGTCCCGGTACAGGGCCTGCGACTGAATCAGGGCGGAAAAGCCCAGAAGTGCAACGGCCAGCCCTGCCAGACCATATCTTGCAATTCCAGGATTGACCTTTTCTCGCCATTGGATACCTGCGAGAAAGCTCGAGTACAGGATGCAGGCGGTAAGGAAATATGCTGGAATGATCAGCGTGCGCGGCGGAGGCGGCGCAGAATAACCGAATACGCCCGGTGGGAAGCATACAAACGAAAGGAGAATACCTCCAACAGCGTATGCAGCGATCTGCCAGCTCCGCAGGTGATATTCGACTTTCATCTGTCCGCCCAACCGAGCAGCAATCAGGATAGCACCGATGAGCGCTGTGATCTTTTCGGGAGCCAGCGCTATGCCGACGAGGAATTGCACACATCCCTGCAATGAGATGATTAATAAGTCGGCTAAGTTCGGCGAGGGGGGTAACTGTGCTTGACGGATTGCGTTGCCAGGCGCCGAAATGATTACAACCAGAGACAAAATGGTTCCGAGCCAACCCGCGAGCAGTAGCATAGAGTCTGCATCCGGTCGTTTTTGGTGTGTAGTAAAGAATCTTAAACCAATCAAGAAGATCAGCAGAAAGAACTGGACGACGGCAAACGTCTCGCTGAACCCGCTACTTAGGAAGCACAAGCTGAAGCTAAGTACGTTCCCAAGCCATAACCATGGCTTGCTTTCCGGCCGCCTCGGCCATACTTGAAACAAGATCGCATAGCATGTCAGCACTATCAGTGGCGGTACAGCAACGCGCATTCCGTTCCACCAGTAGAAGGATTGAGGAATAGCCGGGCTTAGCGTAAATACCACGTAGAGAAAGATAGCCCCAAGCAAAACAGCACCGAGAAGCATCCCCTTTTCAGGAAACGCGATTCGAAAAGCTACCGCAATCGCTGTGATGATGAAGGCAAGCCAGATGACCAGCAATATGGGAGGGAATAGATGCAGGTTATACGCCCCAAGAATCCTTGATGCGAACCAATCTGCCGCGAAGGCGGAATACCGGCCGCCCCAGGTGAGCCGCCAAAACCAGATCGACCGCAGCAGACCAAATCTCTCACCGTAGTAAAGGGTGCAAAAGTCGTCTGCAAGCGGACGGGTATAGCTCCCCAAATATCCATGCAGAAAAAGCACAATGCTTGGAGGGAGCAACGCAAGGAGAGAGAAAAGATATTGATCTCGTTTTCCCATGGCAGATATTTCTCAGGTTATGTTCGCTGGGGCGAAATTGACGGCAGGTATCTCTATATTCTCCTCGCTCGGCGAAGGTCCTGGTCGTCGAGTAGTGACGCAGAGGCGACACGTATCGAAATCTGACTCCGCCGGGAGCGGACCGTAGGTCTCTGCGCTGCGTCAGCGCTTCGACACCTTCGGTCAGCGTGGCGTCTGGGAGAGGGGTTGTGGCCCGGTGACAGACTACGTTTTCAAATGCGTGTCCAGCCAATCGATCATGACCTTGAAGACTTGCTCCTGCTCCGGTTCATTGTGAATCTCGTGGTACAAGCCCGCCCACGGACGGAAGGTGGCATCCTTCGAAGAGACCATACCGATGAACTTCTGCCCACCGCGCGCGAAAGTCAATCTGTCCGCGGTGCCGTGCATGATCAGCAGCGGCGCCGTAAACTCAGATGCATGCTTGAAGGCGAAGTCAATCGCATCCAGGCCGGCCTTGCCAAAGCTGAGCGAGGTCTTCTCGTGCACAAGCGGATCTTCCACGTAGGCCTTCACCACCTTCGGGTCGCGGCTGAGGGTCTTTACATCCAGGCCGGTATCCAGGATCATCTTCGGCAGGATCGAGTTCAGCAGCCGCACCATCATGATCTTCCCCTTCTGCTCCAGCAGGGGCGAGGCGAAGCCGGGCGCGCTGACCATCACACCCGCCACATCTGGTTTCCCGTAGAGGTGATACGCGATCGTTAGCAGTCCGCCGAGGCTGTGACCGTATTGAAAATACGGCACGTTCTCCGAATAGCGCTGGCGGACGAATGCAAAGAACGCACCGATGTCGTCCATCATGACTTTGAACGACGGAGCATAACCGCGCGGGCCCTCGGTGAGACCGTGGCCGCGCAGGTCAAAGCCGATCAGGACGTAGCCGGCTTTCGTCAGCGCCGCGCCGACGTGCGCGAATCGTCCGGTATGCTCGCCCAGTCCGTGCACCAGCACAACCACGGCTTTCGGCTTGCCATCCGGTTCCCAGCCCTGCACGCGCAGCATCTGGCCGTCTGCGGCTTGAAATTGCGATTCGACTGTTTTCATCCTGCCCTCCGATATGGAATATTAAGCATCCGCGCTGACCGGCCCGATCTCGAAGCGGCAGTACTCATCCCCTTTGGCCATGCAGTGCGTTTCGGTCACGTCGTGCGGCTTGCCGGTGGCCCACTGCACCGCTTCGGCGATCGAGCCGACGTACAAATGGCAGATGGGCTGGTCGCTGTTGCGGCCGTTGCACACGCCGCAGGTGCTCTCCACATAAGCGATGCGCTCCCCGCTTTCATCCAGCCAGATCTCCACCTGTGGATTGGTCTTGCGCAATGCGTCGCCCAATCCGTTCAAAATGAATTTGATGCGCTGTTTCTCCGGCAGGAGCTTGAGGGCCACACCGGCGACGCCCAGCAGCGCAGCTTGTTCGCGCACGCCGTATTGGAACGACGCCTTGCCAATGCGGCGCAGCATGCCCTTGCCGCCGCGTCCGTAAAAATCCTCGATCGCCTGATTGAACTGCGCGTATTGCGCGGCCTGGATGGCGGGCTCGAGATCGTTGGGTGGAAAATTTCCGACGTATCTTTCGAGTCCGCTGGTGCGCAGCACGGCATTCAAGCCGTTCTCGCCCATCACTTCCTGCGCGGCGACGAGCGCCTGCAGCATCAGCGTATTGACAATAACGGCATCTGGTAGCTGCGCCATTCAATCCTCCTGGGCGGAATTCGTTAGCACGGGAAAGGTTTCGCCCGTCCAGGTAAAACCAATCCAATCATAAAGCCGAAACGAGATCAGGTTGACAGCTTGCGTATTTCCGGACGGAGGCACTTGACCGCGCAGCTGCACTCGCTGGATCGAATCGGCATGGATCATGGCTTCTCACCTATCGCCGGTTCAGAAGCCAAGCGTGGCGAGAATGAAGCGGGCAATCACCGTGGCGACGACGCTCGTGATGATGATGGCGAGCCGGGGAGCCAGTATCTCGCCGAACGGCCACTCCTGGATCCCGGAGGCCCGCTTCTCCAGTGCGTCTGCGGCGTTCAGGAGCGGTGTCTGTGCCTGCAGCGCGCGCAGCGAGGGCCTCAGGCGGATAGGGGCGTATGCATCCGCGTAGAGCTTTCGCGCCAGTTCCAGATGCCTCTGCTTGGCCTCGGCCATTTGGCTGTGAATCCGGTTGAGCGAAAGGAGGAAAATCCCCAGCCCGATCAGAAAGAAGACCAGATTGAGAATGAGCGTGG
>DASXQN010000040.1:0-4446 GCA_036507155.1 Anaerolineales bacterium | reverse complement strand
CGCTGGGTGGAGGAGCTCGGATACGGCAAGGTCATCGCGGGTGAGTCGACCGTCGGTGGCGGAAGCCTGCCGGGCGAGTCGCTTCCGACGTATTTGCTGGCGCTGGATATCAGTAATCCGGATCGCTTCCTGGCAAAGTTGCGCGCGCAGCATCCGCCGATCATTGCGCGCACCGAGGACGACCGCGTCCTGCTCGACCCGCGCACCGTCCTGCCCGAACAGCAGGGCGCTTTATTGGTGGGTCTGAAGAACGCGCTAAGCGTCTAGCGCTGTAGGACTTCAACGCGAACAGCGCGAAAGAGGCGAAATTCGCGAATCCAAACTGAGGGGGGAAGAATGGCCGTAGAAATCATCGAGAAGGACTTGTCGCATCGAATTGTCCAGTGCGCCTACGAAGTGTTCAATGCGCTGGGCCCGGGGTTCCTGGAAAAGATCTACGAAGAAGCCATGGCAATTATTCTGGAAAAGCGCGGCCACGGTGTTGAAAAACAGAAGCTAATCGGCGTTTATTTCTTGGGGGAGTCGATTGGTTCGCACATCCTGGACCTGGTGGTCGACAAGCGTGTTATCCTTGAGCTAAAGGCGGTCGCTGAGGTATTGCCTATTCACAGGCAACAAGCCCTCTCGTATTTGAAGGCAACCAGATTGCAGCTGGCGATTATCATCAATTTTGGCGCGCACCGTTTGCAGGTCGAGCGCGTCGTCCTGAGCAAGCCAAGAATCAAAATCGCGTAATTCGCCCTTTTCGCGTTGAGAGATTAAACCCATCTCGAATCCAGGCCGTTCATTTGTTCACGGCTATCTTGTGAAGATTCTGGAGAAAAATGAAATCTGACCTTGATGCTCTCATGAAGTCCCACAATCTCGACGCATTGCTCGTCCTCGGCAGCGCGGAACACAACCCGCCGATGTTCTACCTGACCGGTGGCGGTCATGTCAGCGGCGCGGCGCTGATCAAGAAACGCGGCGAGCCTCCGGTCCTGTTCTACAACGACATGGAGCGGGATGAGGCCGCTCGCACGGGACTGCAGACGCGTTCGTTCAGCGAATATCCATCCAAAGAGTTGCACGACGAAGCCAAAGGCGATATGTCGCTGGCCGGCGCGCTTCGGCTTCAGCGAATATTCCGGGATCTTGGGATCGCCAAGGGTCGCGTAGGGGTATACGGCCATGTCGAACTCAGCGGTGTGTTCGCCGCACTGACGCGATTGCAGCGTCTGGTTCCCGAGGTGGAACTGGTTGGAGAATCAGGTATGGAGTCCGTTTTCATTGTAGCGATGGAGACCAAGGAAGCCGCGGAAGTCGAGCGCATCCGCAAAATGGGCAGGGTCACGACGGAGGTGGTTGGCCTGACCGCCGACTATCTCACCTCCCGCGAGGTGCGCGCGGACGAAGTGCTGCTGAAAGAGGACGGCACCCCGTTGACGATCGGGGACGTCAAATCGAAGATCCGCCTATGGGTCGCGGAGCGGGGCGCAGAGCTGCCGGAGGGCTTGATCTTTGCCATCGGGCGCGATGCTGGCGTGCCGCACTCGGCCGGCAACGCCGAGGATTTTTTGCGTCTCGGCCAGACGATCATCTACGACATTTATCCTGCAGAGCCGGGCGGCGGATACTTCTATGACTTCACCCGCACGTGGTCGCTGGGATATGCGGTCCCGCAAGCGCAGGAATATTATGACCAGGTGAAAGCGCTGTACGATCAGCTGATCGAGAACTTCGATCTCAATGCGCCCTTCAAGAATTACCAGCAAATGGCCTGCGAGTACTTCGAATCAAAGGGCCATAGGACGCAGTTGCATACGCCGGCTCCATTGGATGGCTATGTCCACAGCCTGGGCCACGGCGTGGGGTTGAATATCCATGAGCGTCCGTTCAGCGGATTGCAGGTCGGCGATGACCAGCGGCTCGCGGCCGGCACGGTGATTACGTCTGAGCCGGGCCTGTACTATCCCGATCAGGGGATCGGTGTGCGCATCGAAGATACGATCTGGGTTCGGCCGGACGGTACGATGGAGATCCTGGCCGAATATCCTTATGACCTCGTCTTGAAAATGAAGAACTGGAAGAAATAAGATCGGTTCGAAGTGACTGAGCTGAAACCGGCCCGAATCCTGGCCATCGAGACCTCCTGTGACGAGACCGCCTGCGCCGTGATCGAAAACGGACGCAGCTTGCTGTCCTCGGTGGTGGCCTCACAAATGGACGTGCACGCGCGCTACGGCGGCGTCTTCCCCGAGGTGGCCTCGCGCCAGCATGTGTTGTCCATCGTGCCTGTGGTTGAGCAAGCGCTTTCGCAGTCCCACCTTACCTTTGCAGATCTCGACGCGATCGCTGTCACGCGCGGGCCAGGCCTGGCGGGTTCATTGGTGGTCGGTGTAAATGCCGCGAAGGGATTGGCGATGGGCTGCGGCCTGCCTTTGGTCGGCGTGAATCATCTGGAGGGCCACATCTATTCGCCCTGGGTGCACGACGCCGGTCAGGTCGCGCCGCCCTCCCCGCAATTTCCGCTGATGGCGCTGCTGGTGTCCGGCGGACATACCGAACTCGATCTCATGACCGATCATCTGACGTACCAGCGCCTCGGCTCCACGCTGGACGACGCGGCGGGTGAGGCCTTCGACAAGGTGGCGCGCCTGTTGGGACTCCCGTACCCGGGCGGTCCGTCCGTGCAGAAGGCTGCCGAGGGAGGCGATCCCAATCGCTTCCACTTCCCGCGTGCCTGGTTGGAAGGAACACACAACTTTTCATTCAGCGGCTTGAAGACCGCCGTGCTGTACGAGATCCAGGGATTGAAGAAGAAGAGCCGCGCGTTGCCGGTGGAGGATTTGGCGGCAAGTTTTCAGGCGGCCGTGGTCGATGTGCTGTTCAAGAAGACCATGAATGCAGCGCGCGATACTGGCGCGAAAGAGATCCTGGTGGCGGGCGGCGTCTCGGCCAACCGCGCGCTGCGTAAGGCGTTCCAATCGCAGTCGGAGTTCGCTGTGCACATCCCGCCGCTGTCCCTGTGCACGGACAACGCGGCCATGATCGCAGCCGCCGGATATTATCGCTTCGCCCTCGGCCACACCTCCGGACTGGACATCGATGTGCAGCCGACCTGGCCGCTTTCCGCGGCCGCTCCCTGAGCGCCGACTGTAGTTATTTGCCGTGAAAGTAAAAAAGCAAACCCCGCCGGACTGGATCAGCCCTAAGCGGGGTTTGTTTAGAGGAGAATGCATCCCCAATTATATTTATCGAGATAAATCCAGGCTGAACCGCACCTAAGCCGGGGATTAGAAATAGCGTATGAATGATGTATGACTGACCTACGCTACAACGCAGACTCCAGTTGGTCCAGTGTCAGCGGGCCCGCCCGTAGGATCACCATGCGAGCGCCTGTACAGTCAACTAGAGTCGAAGCCACGCCGCCGGGCGTCGGTCCGCCATCCAAGATCAAGCCGATCCTGCCGTTCAACTGGCGCATGACTTCCTCTGCCGTGGACGGGCTGCGCTCGCCCGAGATGTTCGCCGAGGTAACGGCCAGTGGACCGACCGCACCGAGCAGTGCCCGCGCCGCGGCATGATCGGGCACGCGCACCGCAACGGTGTCCGTGGCGGAAACCGCGATGGGCAGCGAGGGCTGCTTCGGCACGACCAGAGTCAGGGGTCCGGGCCAGAAGCGTGCGGCGAGCTGGCGTGCAATAGGGGGAATGTCTCTTGCGACAGCCTTTAGATCAGCTGCATCGGCAATCAGAACCGGAATCGCCTTTTCGGGCGGCCTGTCTTTCGCGGCGTAAATGGACTCAACCGCCGAGCCGTCGAATGCGAGCGCGCCCAGCCCGTAGACGGTGTCGGTTGGGAAGGCGACCAGGCCGCGAGCCCTAAGGACGCGGACGGCCTCTTCGAGCGCGTCTGGGCGCGCGGCGTCGAGACTTCGAGTTTGAAGTGACGACATGGAAATCACAGAGCGATCTCGAGCAACCGGTCCCGGCCCGCAAGGTCCCGGTGCAGATGGATCTGTGCCTCCGCGTAGCGGTCAAATGCCAGCGAGATCGCCTTCATCCCTTGCGAGGCCTCGATCTCGAGCAGCATCAAACCACCGGGCATCAGCCGGTCGGCGGCGAGGTCGAGCAGGCGCCGGATGAGGTCCAGGCCATCAGCGCCGCCATCCAAAGCGAGTACGGGCTCGCGGTCGTACACACCCAGGCCGCGCAGAGTTTCGGAGGGGATGTATGGAAGGTTGGCGCAGATCAAGTCAAATCCCGGACCAGCGGGTAGAAGATCGCACTGCATGAACTGCAGCCGCTCCGCCACCTCGTGTTTGTGCGCGTTGCTGTCGGCCACCGCGAGTGCGGATGCCGAAATGTCGGTCGCGGTGATGCGAGCGTCGGGGATGCTTGCTGCGATCGAGACGGCAATCGCGCCGGAGCCCGTCCCCACATCCGCGATGTCGCGGCGTCCGGG
>DASXQN010000039.1:0-4179 GCA_036507155.1 Anaerolineales bacterium | reverse complement strand
CCACCACTCCCCTGCCCGGGAAAAAGAAGGTCGGAAGCATCTGGGCAAAAATGAATTCCTGATCGCTGGTCACTTGCACAACCACTGTGGCCGTCTCGCCGACGTTCATGGTGGGTGGCAGACCACTGACCAGTGTGAAGTTCACACTGGGAGCTGGTGTGGGTGAGGCTGCACTGAGAGCGCCAGCCAGCAATACTGAAAGAGTCAACAAGCCAAGCATCAAAGGAAATCTTTTCATGATAGTAACCTCCATTTGGAGCTAAGTTTACAATACGATTGACAATCGATACTTAACAGTTTCGTTTAGAGGCACTGGAAGATAATGGTACGGACCAACGCTCACGAGCCAGTGCTCGATCCGGCTTAACGGACCCCCTGCCCATCTAAACCCGCCTGATGATCGAGGGATAGATTACAATACCAAAAGCCACCAGGGCGGAAATCTCTCAGGCAAGGAATAGAAGTTCCTCTTCTCGTACGGTTGTATTTTCCTACCAGATTGATTCTCCGATCCCTCATCCTTTCAAGTTTTGAAACCCTGATCACTTGGCGTTTCCAACTGCAAGCCCTATAATCTACACAAGGTGAATGCAGATGCAGATGGGCGAAGTCAGGATAAGAAACAGGTCTAAGAAGTCTATCCCGCTGCTCCTGGCAGACGACGATCCGATCGCGCGCGCCGGGATCCGGGCACTGCTCGTCAAGGCGACCGACATCAAGATCGTTGGCGAGGCCAGGGACGGCTTTGAGGCGCAGCAGATGCTCGGCAAATTGCGCCCCGCGGTCCTGCTGCTGGATCTGAAAATGCCGGGCCTGGCGCCGGCGGAGCTTGAAAAATGGGTGCGGGAAAATTACCCCGAGATCATCACACTCGTGCTGACCTCGCATGACCGGGACGCGTACCTGGCTGGGATGATGGAGGCGGGCGCCGCCGGCTACATGTCCAAAAATGAATCGGCGGAGCGGCTGATCGGCGCAATTCGCCGGGCTGCCCGGGGAGAGATCCTCTTCGATGTCGAACAATTCGCCCGGGCGCGCCTGTGGCGTGAGACGGTCAGTGAAAAGCTGGCCAGCCTCACCGATCGGGAGCGGCAGGTGCTCAAGCTGATCGCGCAGGGCATGGACAACAAAGCCATCGCGCAAACCCTGAAGATCACCTCCAAGACGGCGGCATTCCATGTCACGCACATTTTGGAAAAGCTCGGGCTGGAGTCGCGGCAGAAGGCGCTGGCATGGATCCATGCGCATCTGTCCGACGACCTCGAAAAACTATCAGGGTAAAGACTGGGAACTTTCCCAGTATCAATTCGGACGAAGGGGGCATACACTGAATACATGCCAAACTCGCAAGAACAGAAAATTGTGACGTCGTTCCATCGGATTGTCCGATCGGACTCACGGCATCAAAAGGAGCAACAATGAGCAAAGAACTTGAGGCTCTTGTGGGGGTTGCTTTGATCGCGGTCCTTACCCTGAGCATCATCGTAGCTTACATACTGCTGCGATAACCTCTACTACCGAGGCGAGGGGCCTCGCGCGCTTCCTTTTATATTCTGGCAGTACGGGCTCATGAGAGGTGAATCCAGAATGGCTTGGCGCTGAACAAGCAATCTAACACATTTGTAAGCCGCTGCGACTCCCTTTCTCTATAGAATTGCTGTATGACACTGTCAGTGCATGTCGCACACAGCATTCACGATCTCAACCAGGTAGAGTGGGATGAGTTCAGCGCGGGACGGGCCTTCCAGAGCCACGTTTGGTATGCGTTCGGCGAAAAGGTAATGGGGGACTCTCCGGCGACCTATCTCATTGTGCGGCGAGAGGATCGCATCGTCGCGCGCGCGACCATCTGGCGAATTCACGATGAACCGCTCCGGCTCCCGCGCCCGATCCAGGCGGGACTGCACTTCATATTTCGGCGCCGTCCGCTGCTGATTTGCCGCTCGCCGCTGGCGGAGACCAGCGGCTTGATACTTCCCGAAGGTCCAGAGCGTGACGAGGCACGAGGTCTAATCATTGCTGCGGCGCAGGAGGAGTTGCGCCGTCAGCGCGGCTCCTTCCTGCTATTCGATTTTCTTGGCGGCGACCAACTTCACTGGCCGCGCGATATCAAGCTGGTTACGATGCCCGCTCCAGGCACGCGCCTAAATATCCGCTGGCCGAGCTTCCAAAGTTACGTGGAACAGCGAAGCAAGAAGGGCCGTGCGCATTACCGGAGGAGCATCGCGGACGCCGAGAAATTCGGCCTGCAGCTCACGAAATTCCGTTGCGTGAACGATATCGATACCGCGCGGGCGCTGATCGAAAACGTGTATCGCGAGCATGGAGCCCCCATTAATCCCCGCACGCGCGCTTTTCTTCAAAACCTCGGGACGGTCGACGGCACTTGGATGGAACTTCGGCAAGGCGAGAAATTGGTGGGGTGCGCTGCAACCATTCGTGATGAAGATGTTCTGTTAGGTACGGCGCTCGGCCTGGCAAAGGATTGCCATCATGCCTATTTCAGGCTAATGTACGCGACGGTACAAGACGCGTTCGAACACGGCGTCCGCACCCTGCGTTTGGGCAGCGGCGCATATGAGTTTAAACAGAGGCTGGGATTCGTGCTAGAGGACAATAACCACGTGGGTGTACTGGGAGCCGGCCCGGTGTTTGCCTGGCTGTCCGGCCTGGCGGCAACGGGGAGCTAATTCGATGGAATTCGAATCATTCCTGCAATTGCCGGCAGACGGCGTGGCGCAGATCGTGCGTTCAGACGGACCTAAAGTGTGCGTTTTCCCCATCAACGGCACCCGACGCTGGTTCACACTGGAATATGGCAACCTGGAATGGGATGATCCCGTCACCGCCTACATGGACCTGGCGGGCCAGAATCATGTCGGCTTGTATCGTCTCTTCTTTGAACACGGGATTGATACGCTGCTCACCCCGGCGTTCGGCCCGGACCTGTTATCGCGCGGCGACGAGTACGTCCGGCGGATTGGCGCAGACGGCCTGTTGCGCCTGGCGGAGCATCCAACCTTTGTGGACTTCTATGACAAATATGACGTGCGGGTCCATTTTTACGGCGACCACCGCCGCTTCCTGCGCGGGACCGGGCTCGAGTACCTCTCCGATCGGTTCGATGCAGCGGCGGAGAGGACGCGCGGCCACAAGAGATTCCGTCTATTCTTTGGGATATTCGCCAACGACGCCACGCACGCGGTAGCCGAATTTTCGGCGCATTACTTCCAAATGAACGGGCGCGTGCCCGAAAAACGCGATTTGATCGAGATGTATTACGGTGAGTATGTCGAGCCGGTGGATCTCTTCATCGGTTTTGATCGCTTCAGCGCGTTCGACATGCCGCTGCTGGCGATGGGTGAGGAGGACCTGTATTTCACGGTCAGCCCGTCCCCCTACCTGGACCAGGCACAGCTGCGCGGCATCCTGTTTGATCACCTCTTCAAGCGGCCTGCCCCGGAGCCGGAATATTCGGGGCTGTTGCCGGCAGAGTTGGACGACTTGCGCAATTTTTACGCGACCAACCGGCGCAATACCCTGGGCACGGGCAAGCTACTGCACGGGATCTGGATACCGGAACTCTGCAACTAGGGGGACTCCATGCAGCAACCAAACAATCGCACCGTCCAGGGCTTGGATTCGGCACAGATGTTGACCGGCGGTCCTTGCTGCCCTCCAGAGCAACATCCACAATACTATCCATTGCGCGGCGTAGAGCATGGGGCGAGTCACTTCACGGCGACGCAATCCCTGGCACAAGGAATGTAGAATGACCAGCCGTATCATTATCCTGGGGATGTTCCGAAGTGGCACGTCGATCACTGCCAGGCTCGTACAAAGCTGGGGCGCGTACGCGGGCCCGGAGAGCGATCTGTTCGGGGATCGTTACGGCTATCTCGAGCATCTGGGATTGCAGAAGCTCAATGACGAGCTGATGGATCTTAAGGATCGGGTCCCGCCCGTCGCAGAGCTGTTGTTGGAGCGATCGCAGGATCCGCAATACATGGATCGGGCGATGCAGCTCCTGGACAGCATGGATCGCCAAGCGAAGGAGCATGCGTCAATTGCCTGGGTTTGGAAGGACCCCCGCCTGCCGATGCTTTTGCCATTCTGGACGAATCTCTGGGGCAACGCGATTTACGTGATCACCGTGCGACATCCGATCGAAACCATTTT
>DASXQN010000038.1:0-13363 GCA_036507155.1 Anaerolineales bacterium | reverse complement strand
GTTCCTGACCGGATACTTCATGGAACTGCTCGACGAGATGGGACTCAAACAGGCCTTGATCGCGCTCGAAGTGCGCGCCATGGAGACGCGCTACGCCCCGCCGCGCGCGCGGCTGATGAGCCTGGTATTTACGGTGGGGACGATCCTGATCTTCTTCACCGGCCTGGTCCGCATGGATGTGCGTGAGCTTTTTCTGAACGCGGCCGGTTGGGAAAACCTGCAACTGAGCGCCCTGTCCGGGGGCGGCCTCAGCACAGTGCTGTACTTCATGCTTGGGCTGGCGTTGCTAAGCCAAACGCAGTTCATCGCGTTGCACACGAGCTGGCGTATGCAAGGCATCCGCGTCAACCGCAGCCTGGTCCGGAGCTGGGGACCGTACAGTCTGTTGTTCCTGGCGATCCTGGTCGCGATCGTCAGCCTGCTCCCCACTCATTACGGCCTGGGCATGCTCGCCTGGCTCGGCTATATCATCGACGTGCTCGTCCGCATTTTGTTCTTCATCGCGCAACTGATCCTGTCGCTGGTCCTCTTTTTGATCTCGCTGCCGTTCATCCTGTTCGGCGGAAAAGATCCAAAGACCGATCTCCCGCCGCCGCTCGTCCTGCCCGAGCCGCCGGCCAACGAGGCCGTCCTCGGCGCGTTCCCGTGGTTAGCCTTGATCCGCTCGATCCTCTCCTGGATGCTGCTCCTGGGGATCGTCGGATTCTCGATCAATCACTTCCTGCGCCAGCACGGCGAATTTGCCGATGCTCTTCGCAGGCTGCCCGGCGGGACTTGGCTGATCCGCATCTGGCTGCGGCTGCACGCACTCTTCGGCATCGCGCGACGCCAGGTGGCCGACGCTGCAAGGGCCGGTTTTGCCCGGTTGCGCGCGTGGCGCGCGCGTGGCGGCATCAACGCGCCCGGCAATTTTCTCAGCCTGCGGCGGCTCGATCCGCGTCAACGCATCTATTACTTCTATCTGGCTTTGGTGCGCCGCGGGGCCGAACAGGGATTGACGCGCGCCACATCACAGACGCCTTATGAATATGCTTCCACCCTGGAGAAGGCGCTGCCGGACATCGACGCGGACATCGAGTCTCTGACCGGTTCGTTCGTGGAGGCGCGTTATAGCCGCCGCGAGGTGCCGCCGGAGAAGGCGAATCTGGTCAAGGCCACGTGGGCGCGCATCCGGCAGGCGCTGCGCGGGATGAAGAAGGCGTAACTTTTCCTGGCTGCTTTTGATCTTCCAGCAGTTCAACTGCTGGAAGAACGGGCTGAACTGCTGGAAGAACTGCGTTCAACTGCTGATAGAACGCACTATCTGACGCCGAGTTGCTTCAAAAGCGTGTCGACGTCTTCCAACCCCCAATGCTCCACGATCCTGCCGGCGGCGATGCGTACAATATAAACGGCGTTCACGCTGATCCGTTTCCCGCTGGCTGGGATGCCGAAGAAGTCGCCGCTGTGCGTCCCGGTCATTGTGCAGCGCGCCACCACCTTGTCGCCTTCCGCGATCAACTCGTTGATCTCCGTATGGATATCCGGCATGCCGATCAGCGTCTTGCGATGGATGGCCTTGGCGCCCTCAAGCCCGGGCGGAAATCCGGATAGGCTCGTGGGCGTGAGCACTTCGTCCACCATGATCTGCTCGAGTGCGTCCAGTTCGTTGTGGTTATAGGCATCTTGATATCGCTGTACGATTTGCTTGTTTTCCTCGATCGACATGAATTGATCCTTTCTTGACCGCGACCGGCTCAAGCCGACAGCGCGCGCACTTGCGCGGTGGCTAGAAATGATTCCTCGAGGCCCGCGGACTCCAGGCTGGCTGCGATCTCCAACGCGATTTGCTTCGCTTGCCCTCGCAGGACCGCGGCTTCTGACTCTTTTCCACGCCGACTCTCGAGCTCGGCCAGGGAAGCCAGCACCTTCCACAGGGTGTGATATGAGCCGATTGCCTCTGCCCTGCTTCTGGCATCCAGCAGACTTTGCTGCGCCTCATCCATCCGTCCGAGACCGAGCAAGGCTGATCCCTTGCGCCAGACCACCTCCGGGATATCCGGCCGAATGCCGACAGGGACGTCCGCCAGCAGAGCGTCTGTCAGCGAGAGCGCCGTTGCATGCTGGCTTTTGGCGAGCGCCAGCTCGATCTTCGCCATCGCAACCAAGATTGTATAGCGCGCATGCGGGATGGTGATGGGCTCGATGCTGTTCTCCGCGGCCAGCTTGTCCGCGGATGAAACGTCGCCGTTGAGCAAATGCAGGCGCACCTGGATCGCGAGCGGGAGCGACTGCCAGTCCGGCATTTTCTCCTTCGCAATGGCGAGCGACTCCCTGGCCAATTCCATTCCTCTTTCGATCGCGCCGAAACTGCCGTAGGCCAGCCCAAGTTCAGCGCGCTCGCCGATGCTGCTGGCAAGCAGTCCCGCTTCGTCACCCAGTCGGATGCTATCGCTCATCAGAGCCAAGGCGCGGTCGGCCTTGCCCTGATCCAGATACACAAAGCCCATCAGCATGTTGTTGTAGGCCTGCCCCCATACGTTGCTGATCTCGAGGCTGATCTTGAGCGACTCGGCGGCGAGTCCCAATACTTTGTCATACTCGCCGGCATTGAAGCGCGCTTCGGCCTCGGCACCGAAACTGTCCGCCAGCATGGACGGGTTGTCGAGCGTCCGCCACAACGCGCGGGCTTCCTTCACCACGGCATAAGCTTTATCGAATTCGCCTGTGCAGGTATACACCCGGGTCAGGTCATTCAGGACGAACGCTAATTGTTCGGGTTCGCCGGTCTGCCGCGCCATGGCCAGAGCTTGAACACCGTGTTCCACCGCGCGGTCCACGATCTTTGAGAAGAGATAATGGATCATCAAGGTCCAGTGCAGTTTGGCCTGGGTCTTCTGGTCTCCCAATTGGCGCGCCAACTCCAGCGCGCGGACGAGCATTTTCTCTGCCAGCGCCGGGTTATGCATCTGTGTAAATATGGAATAGATGACCGAGCGCGCCGTCAGGCTTTCCAGTTCCAGGTGAACATCTCCGTTAGTCTGCGCGAATTGCTCCATCTGCGCATAATTGTCCAGCGCCTCTGCGTGCTGACCCCCCAGCTCCAACGCGCCGCCGCGTTTCGGATACAGCTGCGCGATCACGGCTTTGTCCGCACCGGTGCTTATGGCGATCTCCAGCGCGCGGCCGTAATGGCTGGCGGCCTCCGCATTGGCATACAACCGGGAGGCAGTCTCCGCGGCTGCAATACTGTACGCCAGGGCACGCGCATCTCCGGCCGCGTGGAAGTGATAGGCCAGCAACGGTGCATATTCCTCGCTGCGGCCCTTGTATGATTCTTCGAGGATCGTCCCGACACGGCGGTGCAGTTCGCGGCGCTGTTTCAGCAGCATCGAATCATACGCCGCGTCTTGCACGAGCGCATGCCGGAAGATGTAGCCGGGCTGCCCGTCTTGGCCGGCGCGCTCTACCAGGCGCGCTTGCTCCAACCTGCCGATATGTGACTCAAGCTCAGGCGCGGCATCCAGCGTGGCCGACAGGACGGCGCGGCTGAATGAGCGCCCGATGACGGAAGCGATCTGGAGGACGCGCCGGGTCTCGTCCGGCAGACGGTCGATGCGCGCGCCCAGCACGCCGGCCAGCGTTCCGGGCAGCGAGAGTTTGGTGATCTGGCCAACGACCTGCCAATGACTGTTCTGCCGAACGATCTGCTTGGTTTCGATCAACGAGCGGATAAGTTCCTCCACGAAGAAGGGATTGCCCTCGGCCTTCTCCATGATCAACGCCAGCACCGGCGGCGGCAGTTCTTGCAAGCCCAGCAGATTGCTCAGCAGCGTGTTGGTCTTTTCCGGCGGCAGCGGCTCGAGTTGGATCTCATGAAAGCTTGGGCCCAGTTTTTCGCGCAGTCCCTCGACCATGCCCCAACTGCCCGCTTCGCGGTCCGGGCGCAACATGCAGACGAACAGCATCGGATTTTGCCCCACAAGTTTCGCCGTATCGGAAAGCATGCGCAAGGAGGCGGGATCCGCCCAGTGCAAATCGTCGAACACGATGACGAGCGGATTTTGCCTCGAAGCCGCGCACACGTACCCGCTCGCGGCGTCGCTGATCCGCTGGACCAGCGCTTCCCCCTCATAGCCCATCAGTTCATCAAGGCTCGCCCGACTTTCGACCGCGAGCATGGCTTCCAGGAACGGCAGATCGCCGCCCGGCAGATTGCAACACTCGCACCCATAGCACAACTTGTCGCGGACCACTTCGGGCAGGTCATTCTCGTGCGCGCCGATGAGTTTGCGGATGACCTGCCGCCATGCAAAATAGCTTACCGACTGCGCGTACGAGAGCGCGTGTCCTTCCACCCAACTGATCTGCGCATCTTCCCGAATATTGCGGTGCGCGGCTGCAATGAGACTCGTCTTGCCAAGACCGGCCTCACCGACCACGGCCAGCACCGCTCCGCGACCCTCGCTGAGTTCTTTGATACGTGAGTCAAGCACACCGAGCTCGGCTTCGCGCCCGACGAGCGGCGAAGACAGGCCCTCCACGCCACGGAGTTGGCCCGGCGCGCCCTTGGCGGCCAGCACCCGAAAGGTGCGGACGGGCGTCGCTTTGCCCTTGATCTGCACGTCGTCCACTGCCTCGCAGTCGAAAAACGGCGCGACCAGATTGTGCGTCTCCTCCGAGATCTGGATGGCGCCCGGCTCGGCAGTCTGTTCCATGCGCGCGGCGAAATTGATGGCATCGCCGATGGCCGTGTACTCGAGCCGCAGGTCGGATCCGATCTCCCCCACCACGACCAGGCCGGTGTGGATCCCGACGCGCAACTGACATGCGACGCCGTATTTCTCCCGCACCTCGCGGCTGTACGGCTCGGCGCCGGCCTGGATATCGAGCGCGGCCAGGACGGCGCGCTGCGGGTCGTCTTCGTGCGCGATCGGCGCGCCGAAGAACGCCAGGATCGCGTCGCCCATCAGGCGCGCGACGATGCCTTCATATGTATAGATCGGGCGGATCATGCGCTCGAACGCGCCGTTGATGATCTCGGTCCATTCTTCGGGATCGAGCTGCCCGGCCGCGGCCGTGGAGCCTTTTACATCGCAGAACAGGATGGTAATGATGCGCCGTTCGCCGGCCATGCCCCCGTGCGTGCGCGCCGATTCCAGTTTCGCTTGAAGTTCGCGCGGGATGTGTCGGTCGAGGTTGAAGCCCGAGGCGGGCTCCGCGCCGGACGTGTGCGCGGGCACCAGACCGGTCCCGCACTGCATGCAGAATCGGGCGCCTTCTGGATTGTCGGTTTTGCAATTTGGACAGATCATTCGCTGCGGAGGATTCTAGCACAGCAGGGGCCGACCGCCGTCCGCCCGTACAGATTGGAAGGCCGTCCGCCCCTGCGACTTTTGGCAACCAGCGGCGTATACCTGTATACATTGAATATTCGAACGGATAAGGAGTCCCTATGAAATACATGCACAAGATCGTATCTGTACTTACCCTGCTGATGTTGCTTACGCTCACATTCGTGACGCCCGCCCGCGCCTTCGACGGCCGCAGCGGCGACAACGTGGTCATTGCGGCGGGTGAGGTCATCAACGATGACCTGTATGTCACCGCAGAGAACTTCACGCTGGACGGCACCGTTAACGGCGATGTGGTCGTAGTTGGCCGCACCGTCACCATCAACGGAACCGTGGACGGCGATTTGACCGCCGCGGCACAAGTTGTGGTGATCAACGGCAGCGTGACCGACGACGTGCGCGCGGCCGGCGAAGCGCTGCAATTCGGCGAGTCGGCGCAGGTGGGCGGCGACGTGGTAGTCGCAGGCGCCAGCCTGGAGACCAAAAGGGGCAGTACGGTCGGCGGCGAACTCGTCGTCGGGAGCGGACAAGCCCTGCTGGCCGGCGACGTGACCGGTGACGTGATGGCGGGCACCGGCGGCCTGGAGCTGCGCGGCTCGTTCGGCGGCGACGTCCACGCCTTTGTGGACGCCACGGCGGACAGCGCGTCCGAACCCCCGATGAACATATACATGATGCAGGTGCCGATCAGCATCCAGCCCATCAAGCCCGGCCTGATCATAGCGGATACTGCTCGCATCGCCGGCGATCTGGAATATTCCAGCACCGTGGATCTGCCGATCCCGAGCGGCGCCGTGGCTGGCAAAGTGACGCGCGTCGAACCCGCCGTGCATGAAGGTAGAGTAGTCCGTGCACCTACGCAAGGCGAATTGGTGGGCCATTGGGCGCTGGACGTGTTGCGCAGCGCCGCAACGCTGATCTTGCTCGGCCTGTTGTTGGGCTGGTTGTTCCCTCGCTTTATACAAGCCCTGCCCGAGAAACTCAGATCTCAGCCGCTGCCCAGCCTGGGCTGGGGCGCAGTGGCCTGGGCCGCATTCTGTTTCACGCTGTTGGCGATCGTGGTCGCGACAGTCCTGTCCGCGATCTTGTTCGGTGTCTTGACGCTGGGCGGACTGAGCGGCGCCGTGATCGTGATAGGGATCCTGCTCTTCTTCGCCTTGATCGTCAGCTTCGCACTGACGGTCGCGTACCTCAGCAAGGTCATTGTAGGAGAGACCCTTGGGAAGTGGATCCTCGGCCGCTCCAACCCGGCCATGGCGGACCACAAGGTCTGGCCGCTTGTCGTGGGCGTGCTGGTGCTGGTGCTCGTGATCGGCATCCTGACGTTCCCGCTGCTCCCGCTAGGCTTCTTCGGCTGGCTGGTGAAATTCGCGGTCGAGCTGCTCGGGCTGGGCGCCCTGTGGCTGTGGGGCCGCGAGGCCTGGCGGACGCGCAAGACTGCATAACCGCCGACCACCGACGATGGCCAATAGGCCGTGGAAATCTTTCCACGGTCTATTTTTTTGCCCGGATTTCGGGCCGGCGTTCTTTGTTATAATTCCGCCGGTGAGTGGTGCCGGGCCCCGACGGGCTGCCCGCCTCACCCAACAGACCGCATGCAAAAGATCCACAAAGTCTCCTTCCTCGAACGCCTGCTGCGCGAACGCGACAAGTTCGAACTGCTCCTGAACCGCGTCGGCTTCTCGCGCCGCATGACAGTGAAAGGTGTGGCAGGAGCATGGTCGATCAAGGACATCCTGGCGCACATCCTGGCCTATGAGCAATACATGTCCGACCGCCTGGAGGAGATCCAACACGGCGTGCATTACGTGCCGTGCAAGACACAGGCCGCCCTGGATGCCTTTCGGGAGGAATTCGGCTATCCCGATTTCGGGTCGCCCCTGCTGGACGATGACGGGCCCAGCGCGTGGATCATCGAGAAATACAAGAACATCGCGTTGGACGAGATCGTGGCGCAGGAACTTCAAGCATTTAGGACCATCTCGTCTTCATTGGAGCGCATGCCGGAGGATTTGCTCAATCAGCATGACCTATTTGAGCGAGTCGCCAACAACACCTACAAGCATTACCGCGAACACGCCGGCGACATCCGGCGCTGGTTGAAGTCCATCGCAGTGAACTCAAAGCAGAAGTAGCTCTCTGCTTGTGTATTCACCACTAAGTCACAAATACACGAAGTCACAATTTGTTTTTCTTTCGTGTCTTTGTGACTTTGTGGTAAGAAAACGTACGACATTCGGATCGGTTTTAAGTCCGCCCAACTGACATCTTTTGTTCAAGGGAGAACTCATGGCCTTACTCGTTTCCTTATTCTTTGGCGTCGTGCCCATGATCGTCCTGGTCGGGTTCGTGTACTGGCTGGACCGCTATGAAAAGGAGCCCATGCTGCTGCTGGCTGCCGCGTTTCTGTGGGGCGCGGTCATCGCCGCCGGCGGGGCTTTCATCATCAACACGGTCTTTGGCATCGGGATTTTCGTCGCCACCGGCTCGGAGGGCGTGGCGGATTTCGCCACAGCCTCGATCGTGGCGCCGCTTGTGGAGGAGTTTCTCAAGGGCCTGGCTGTTGCGATCGTTTTCTTCCTTTTCTACAAGGAATTCGATTCGGTCCTGGACGGCATGATCTACGCTGGGGTGGTGGCGCTGGGTTTCGCTGCGACGGAAAACACCTTTTACATTTACACAAAGGGATACCAGGAAGGCGGCTGGGAAGCCTTGTGGTTTCTGGTGTTCGTGCGCGTCGTCCTGGTGGGCTGGCAGCACCCGTTCTATACCGCTTTTACCGGCGTCGGCTTTGCCCTCTCGCGCCTGAATAAGAACCCGATCGTCAAATGGCTCGCGCCGCTGGTTGGCTACAGCGTCGCTGTGACCGCGCACGCGTTCCACAACACCTTCGGCGGCCTGATCGGCGGGCTGGAAGGCTTGGCAGCCGGCACGCTCGTGGACTGGATCGGCTGGTTCCTGATGTTCATCTTCATCGTATTCATGATCGGCCGCGAGCGCGCCCTCGTGCAAAAGCATTTGCGTGAAGAGGTGGCCGCCGGCCTGATTTCGCAGGCTCAATATCAGCAAGCCCTGTCGCCGATGACCATGTCGATCGCGCCGTTCAAGGGACGCGCCGTAGCGCGCTTTTATCAGGCATGCGGCGAGCTGGCGCACAAGAAAGAGCAATTCTCAAAACTGGGCGATGAGCAAGGCAACGCAGCGATCATCCAGTCTTTGCGAAGTGAACTGGCGACGCTCGCGCGGCAGGTTCGGTAAACAGGTGGCGAGTTCGATCTTGGAGTAAGCAGGTAGTGCGGACTTTAGTCCGCATCGCGTCAAAAAATGTGCAGACTGAAGTCTGCACTCCTTGCTCTATGATAGAATTTCTCCGCTTGCCCCCGTAGCTCAGTGGACAGAGCGTCGGCCTCCGGAGCCGAAGAGGACAGTTCGAGTCTGTCCGGGGGTACTCGTCACCGCCTCACGGCGGTGTTTTGTTTCCGCAGAAGATCATCCAAATTCGATTCGATTACAATTGCCCGTGATGCCCAAAATTTCCTGGTATGTCCTCGCGGTGAGTCTGCTGCTTGCCGCCGGTTGCGATGTGAATATCGAATCGCAAGGCGTCGTCACCCCCACCCTGCTGATCATCACGTCGACCCTCCCGGCGACAGCCACCGCGCGCCCTTCCGAAACGAGCGTGCCTTCGACCGCCGCGCCGACGGTCGCGCCGGTCGAAGGCACGACGATCACACAGTTGAACGTGCGCGCCGAACCGTCCACGGCCAGTGAGGTGCTGGGGACGATCAATGCATTCTCCACGGTGCAGATCGTGGGCAAGGACCCCGGGGGGAACTGGTATCAAATCTTGTTCGAGGCGGGCCCGGACCGAAAGGGCTGGGTCACGGCAGCCTACGTCCAGACCGCCGCCGAGCCTCAGGTCCCGGTGATCGGCGGCGCCGGCGACGGCCCACAAGCAGTTGCCACCCAGCAGATCAACGTACGCAGCGGTCCGGGCACGGACTTCAATTCGCTCGGGACCATCAACGCGCAAGACGTCGTCACGCTCACCGGGAAGAACGCGAGCGGCACCTGGCTGCAGATCGAATTTGCCGCGGGCCCGGACGGCAAAGGCTGGGTGAATGCCGCGTTCGTCCAGGCGACCGGGGTGGAGGAGCTGCCGATCATCGCGGAGACCGGGCAGGTGGTCGGGACGGGAACGCCGGCCGCTGTCCCACCGCCGCCGACGGCCACGATCGGAGCCTCCGCCTCCGACGATGATTCCGCCTCAGCTCCGGCCGTCAGCGTCGTCTTCTCCCCGCTTGGCTCGCGCGCGCTGTTTTACACCAGCGACGTATCCTCACCCGAGGGCGACGCGGAGGACTGGATCCAGTTCACGCCGTACACCGCGCAGGTCTGGATGCAATTGCAGTGTGAGGGAAACGGCACCCTTTCCGTCGATGTGAGCAGCGGCGATGAGCCGCTGACCGGCGCGGACTCGTTGAGTTGTGCATCCGGGAAACTGCTTGTCGCAGTCTCGCGAGGCCAACCGACGCTCGTACATTTGCATGCCGCCCTGTCCGACGGCGGGCTAGAATCGGTCCATTACACGCTGAGCATCTCGACTGTGCGATAATCGAAAGATGCAGAAGCCTCCTCTGGAATTTACGAATACCGTGCGCCCTGACGTAGCGCGGCAGAAACTTAAGTACGGCATCACATATGGAGCCGTCGCGGGACTGGCGTTCGCGGCCGTCACCTGGGGCAGCGATGCGGTGCTGCTGGCGGGCGCGCACGCCCTTTTCCCCTGGATGAAGTTGATCATCGGACTCGCGGCCTGCGGGCTCATCGGCAGCTTTGCCGGAGGCCTCACCAGCCGCCTGGACCGGATCTGGATCGCCGTCCCGATCTGGCTGGCGGCGGCGCTCGCGTATGCCTGGCTGGTGATCGCCCTGCCGTTTCGAATTGCTCCGGGCGTTTCGGCCTGGCTGGAACCCGAATTGCGGGGTTTGCTACACTATGTCTATTATGAGGAATTTGCGACACGCTTCGGCATCGCTTATGTCTGGATCGCGATCTTTGTCTCGATCATCGGATTGCTGCAACTGCCGATGAGCGACTCGGCCGTGTTCTCCACCTCGTGGTTCGGGAAGACGGCACCGATGTTTTTGTGTGTTGCGATCATGGGCATGAGTGGTATCATCGTGGACGGCCTCAACAACGAGCCGCTCCGTTCGGCATTGATCGCCGTCGATCAAACCGTCCAGTTTGCAGTTGATCATCAGGGTCAGGCGCTGGATCCGAAGCTGCAGCAGCAGATGCACCTCAGGTCGCTGCGGGCAGTGGAGCCGCTCATCGAACTACCCCGCAGGCTGATCGTGCAGGATTTCGACCGCACCCTGGGCGAGCTGCACATTTTGATACGATTCGGAAATGTGTGGGTAAGTTGCCTTTCGCTTTATAATCAGCCCACCAGTTGTGATAGCGCCGCTCAGTAGGTTTTTTAGTACCGGAGGAAAGATGAAGCCCAGAAACGCCCTTCTTTGTGTTTGCACCTTTTTTATCGTCGTCCTGCTTTCAGCCTGTGCGCCCAAGACTGCCCCTATAACACTCACAGCATCGCTCAGCGAGTTGGATGGAACCGTCAAACTGAAGCCGGCCGGCCAGCAGGAGTTCTCGGAGGCCACCGGCAGCTCAGTCCTCGAGGCAGGCGGCCAGGTCCAGACCGGGGACGACGGCCGCGTGCGGCTCGACCTGTCCAACGGCACGATCGTGCGCGTTGCCCCGTCGTCGTTGTTTACCCTGGCTTCAATTGATGCCACTGACAGCGGCCTGAACACGAAACTGGACCTTCAGCTCGGCGAGGTCTTCATTATTCTCAACGGCGGCACGATGGATGTGGAAACACCCTCGGGCGTGGCCTCGGTCCGAGGCTCCTTCATGGGTCTTCAATTGGTTGAGGTCGCGCCGGGAATCTTCGATGTAATTGTCACCTGCCTGGAAGGCGATTGCGGTGCAGAGAACGAGGCCGGCAGCGCGGATCTTACCGATGGGCAGAGGACCATCCTCTTCCACCAGGACCCGGTGACCGGCCTGTACACCGCACCCGAAATCGGATTGATGACTCCCGACGACCTCCAACACTGGCTCGATGAAAACCCCGAGGCGGCGGCAATCTTCACACAAGTAGCCAATACGAAGACGGCCCTGGCTCCCAGCAACACGCCCGAACCCACCTTCACCGATGTTCCGCCGGCCACCGATACGCCGCAGCCGACCGACACGACCGAACCTCCCACGGTGAGACCCACCTTGCGCAAGCACCCGACCGACGAACCGGCTCCTGCTTGCACAATTGAAAATGCTCAATACGAGAATCCTGAAGCGGCGTGTTATTGCGATCCTTATTACGAGGGCCCCCCGGAGGGATTACCGAGTTGGTGCACTGCCCCGCAGTAAACCATCGTGAATTTTAGATCGGTCGTTCGCCAAGGCAGTCTGCCGCTCATCATCCTTGCCGGCACGACCCTGCTCGTGCTCGGCCTGCAGGTTGCCGCGTTGTTCGCCGGCATCACCACGCCGATCGAGCGCAGCGAATACGCGGTGCGCGACGTGCTGATGCGCATTCGCGGCACACGCCCCACCAGCGGTGACGTCGTCATTGTGGCCATTGATGACTTCTCCTTCAATTGGACGGGTTATCAATGGCCCTGGCCGCGCACCTATCTGGCCCAGATCGTGGATGAGATCAACAAAGGCGGCGCCAAAGTGGTCGGCGTCGATATTTTCCTGTTCGAGCCGGACTCCGATCCGGAGGGCGACACAGCGCTTTCATCCGCGCTTGGAAATGCTCCGAGCGCCGTGTCGGTCATGCAAATTTTCCAGGATTCCAATCAAAACGTCTCCACACTGCGCCGTCCGCTAACCATTTATCGGGATGCACTCGACGGCATGGGCATTACCGCCTTCAGCCTGGACGAGGACGCCATCATCCGCAGCGTGCGCGCGTACGACCGGTATGGCGGCGAAGTCTTCCCCCACTGGGCTTTCGAGCTTGGACGGCTCTATCTGGACCTGCCGCCTGTCTCCGTTACCTCGGCCGGCGTGACCTTCAACGGCGAGCGGGTACCCTTGCGCGGCGGCAATATGCTGGTCAACTTTGCCGGGCCGGCCGCCACCTATCCCACCTACTCGGCCGCCAGCGTCGCGCTAGGTGACGTGCTGGCTCAGGATCCTGACGCGTTCCGTGACAAGATCGTGCTCCTGGGCGCCACGACGGTCACGTTGCAGGACCTCTACCCGACGCCGTTCTCCGCGCAGCAGCCTACGCCCGGCGTGGAAGTGGTGGCCAATGCCGTGGACACGCTTATTAGTGGCAAGTTCCTGCGCGAAACCCCGCCCTGGCTCGGGCTGTTGCTCACGCTGGCGGCTGCAATGGCGGCGTATTCCATCACGCGCAACGAACGTCCCAACCAGATCATCTTGCTCCTAATCGGAGCCATGCTGCTGTACGCGCTGGTCTGCTATATCGTCTTCGCGCAGGCGGGCTGGCTAGTGCCAGTCAGCGGCCCGGAAGCCATGCTGTTTCTGGGCGTGGTCCTGCCCACGCTGGAACACGGCATCTCACAGGAATTGGAGAAACGCCGGGTCCGCAGCCTGTTCAACCGTTTCATCTCCCCCGAAATGGTGGATCAGCTGATCGCCACGCAAGATATCAACAGCCTGAACAAGCGCGCCAATCTCACCATCCTTTTCTCCGATATTCGCGGCTTTACGACCATGGCCGAAAAACTGCCGCCTGAAGAGGTGGTGGCGCTGCTTAATTCCTATCTCGAATCCATGACGACCATCGTCCACAAGTATGGCGGCACTGTGGACAAATATGAGGGCGACGCCCTGGTCGCATTCTTTGGCGAGCCGGTCCCGTACGGCGACCACGCCGCCCGCGCTACGCGCGCCGCGGTGGAGATGCAGACTGAACTGCCCGGCCTGACCGATACGTGGATCGCGGAGGGCCGCACGATCCGCCGCTTTGATGTGGGGATCGGCCT
>DASXQN010000037.1:0-3839 GCA_036507155.1 Anaerolineales bacterium | reverse complement strand
ATATCGAACCGGACGGCTGCGCTGGAGATTTGAGACAAAGGGCGCCATCACCGGCTCGCCGGTTGTCTTCGATGATATTGTGTACGTCGGCTCGACCGATCATAACGTGTACGCTTTGCTGGCTTGAGAAGGAGTCTCTGTGGCTGATTTTTTGCGCAAGTTGTTTGGCGGCAAGTCCTCCCGTCCGCACCCGGACAGCACCTCGGACCGCGCCACCACGGCTCCGCTCTCAGATCACCAGATCCAGTCCATCATTTACAACCAGAGCCCGCGCTACGAGACGCAGCAATTGGTGGCCGGCACCGGCCAGTCCGTCGGAAAACAGCGAGAGCACAATGAAGACAGCCTGCTGGCGATCACGACTACGATCGCGGGCGGATCCGGCAATATCCCCTTCGGACTGTACATCGTGGCTGACGGCATGGGCGGTCACCAGTTCGGCGAGGTGGCCAGCAACGCGGCCATCCGCCTGATGGCCGGGCAGATCCTGCGCTCCTTCCACTCCTACCTCTTCAATCTTCCGACCCAGCCGATGCAGGAGTCGATCCAGGAGATCATGGAGACCGCCATCAAGGACGCGCATCGCTACGTGCAGCGCGAAGCGCCGGGCAGCGGCACCACCGTCACGGCCGCGCTGGTGCTAGGCCAGCAGGTGACCGTTGCGCATGTCGGTGACAGCCGCGCCTACGCGGTCTATCCGGACGGACGCATCTCGCCGGTCACGCGCGACCATTCACTGGTCAAGCGGCTGGAGGAACTCGGCCACCTGAGCGCGGACGAAGCAGCGAACTTCCCGCATCGGAACGTATTGATCCGCGCCCTCGGGCAGGGCGAAACGCTCGAAGCGGACATCTTTACCGTCCCCTTCCCGCAACCCGGCTTCCTCCTATTGTGCAGCGACGGCCTGTGGGGCGTCGTGGCAGAACAGGATATCTCGCGGGCCACGATCGAATCGCCGAACCTATACCGCGCCTGTCAGAACCTGGTAGAGGCGGCCAATATGGCCGGCGGCCCGGATAATATCAGCGTCATCCTTGTCCAACTGATCGGTTAGTATGCCTTCCAAGCAGCCTGATTACTATGAAATCCTGGGGGTATTGCGCAGCGCGTCTCAAGAAGACATCAAACGCGCATACTTTGAGGCTGCACAGCGACTGCACCCCGACAAGAACAAGGCGCCGGGAGAGACCGAGATCTTCCTGGGCATTCAACAGGCTTATGAAGTGCTGGCCAACCCCAGCCGCCGCGTCAAATATGACGCGACTCTGCCGGCCGCCGAGGAAGTCCATGGATCGGTTAAGCACGAGTTTAGTTTCAGCCGGCGCAACCTGGTGAAACTCGGCGAGCCGCAGTTGATCTATGCCCTGCTGGAAGCCGAGCCGCGCGAGGAACAGAGCGACAAGATCGCCGCTCCGCCGCTCAACGTGTGCCTCGTACTGGACCGCTCCACCTCGATGCAGGGCGAGAAGATGGATGTGGTCAAAACCGCCGCGATCCAATTGCTGCGCAGCCTGCGTCCGCAGGATATCTTCAGCGTGGTCATGTTCAGCGACAAGGCGGAGGTCCTCGTGCCGGCCGCCTACCAGGTCGAACGCAATCGGCAGGAGTCGAGCATCCAGATGATGCAGGCCTCCGGAGCGACCGAGATCTTCCAGGGCCTCGAAATGGGCCTGCGCGAGGTCCGGCGCGGACTCGACCCCTCGCGCGTCAACCACGTCATCCTGCTCACCGACGGTCATACCTACGGCGATGAGCCCGCCTGTCTCCAACTCGCGGAGGAGGCTGGTGCACAAAACATCGGCATCAGCGGCATCGGCATCGGCAGCGAGTGGAACGATATTTTCCTGGATGCGCTGGCCAGCCGCACCGGCGGCAGCAGCGCTTACATTTCCAAGCCGCAGGACATCCAGCGCGTGCTGATCGATAAGTTCAAGGCGCTGGCCAACATCTTCGCGGACGAAGTCCTGCTGGAATACGAGCCGGTGGAAGGCATCGAGATGAAGTATGCCTTCCGGCTGCAGCCGGAAGGCGGGCCGATCTCGCTGGAGAAAGCCGTGCGGCTGGGACCCATCCTGCAGGATGTGCCGCTGCACGTCCTGTTTGAATTTGTCATTCAGCCGGCTGCACTAAAAAAAGAAACGATCACGCTGCTCAAAGGCACTCTCAAGATCTCCCTGTCCGGACGGCCGCAACCCACACCGCCCATTGAATTGAATCTCACCCGGGATGTGGAGGCGGAGCCGGCCTCCGAACCGCCGCCGACCAAGATCCTGCGGGCTCTCTCGCGGCTGACGCTCTACCGTCTGCAGGAGCGGGCGCGCGACGAGGCGGATGGCGGCAACTTCGACACGGCCACCCGGCACCTGAAGAATCTGGCCTCGCACCTGCTCTCCCAGGGCGAGGGACAGTTGGCGCGCACCGCCTTGCTGGAGGCCGAGAACCTGCAGCGCATGCGATCGTGGAGCGCCGAGGGCAGCAAGGAGATCAAGTACAGCACGCGCGCCCTGCTGCTTACGGACGTCAAGGAAAAAGCCAGATGATAGTTTGCCAGAATTGCAAACACAAGAACATGGACGGCGCCTTGTTTTGCAGCGAGTGCGGCGCGAACATCGGCGCGCAGGATGGGATGTCGACGCAGAACATCGAGACCGGCGAGATGCGGCAGAACATCGAGAGCAAGGCCGCCAAGCCCTCCCGCCAGCCCGTCATCACCAAGTTGGATACCTGGGGCACGCTGCATCTGCTGGACACCGGTCAAATGCTGCCCCTGTCGGACCGCAACGAGTTTACGCTCGGACGCATCAGTGAGGGTCAGCCGATCATGCCCGATATCGACCTGTCCCCCTACCAGGCATACGCCAGCGGCGTCTCCCGGCTGCACGCGGTGCTGAAGCGCGACAACGGGCGCATCATCCTGATGGACCTTGGCTCGTCCAACGGCACGTATCTCAACGCGAAGCGGCTAAATCCCAACAGCGAACAGGCGATCGAGCACGGCGACGTCATCGCGTTGGGCAAACTTAAGATCCAGGTCATCCTGCAAAATACATGAACAGGAAGGTGAAGACATGGCATTTACCGTAATTCTGCACATTGCCGGAGAGACCGCCGTGGCGGGCGAGATCGAGGAACTGCCGAAGCCCACCGATACGATCCTGGTGGTAAGCAACCCCCGCAGCCGCGACGGAAAAGACCTGCACTATCTCGAATCGAACGTCGTCAAGGTGATCTGGCCGCTGGCCAAGCTCACCCTGATCGAGGTGCTGCAGGGCCAGGAAGAGGAAAAGATCATCGGCTTCGTGAGGGAGTAAGATGGCCGATTCCTTTGACCGTCGCCGCATCCTCGTGGTGGACGACGAAGAGCGCATGGTGCGGTTCATCCGCATGAACCTGGAGCATGACGGCTTCCAGGTCACCGAGGCGCTTAACGGCCGCGAGGCCATCCAGAAATTGCGCGACGTCACCCCCGATCTGATCCTGCTGGACGTCATGATGCCGGACCTGGACGGCTTCGAGGTGCTCGAAACCATCCGCCAGATCAGCAGTGTGCCGGTGATCATGCTGACGGCCCGGGGCGAGGAGGACGATCGCGTACGCGGCCTCGAGCTGGGCGCGGACGATTACATCACCAAGCCGTTCAGCCCCCGCGAGATGGTCAGCCGCGTCAAGGCCGTGCTGCGCCGCACCGAAAGCAACAGCGGCTCGATGCACGGCCTGATGGAGATCGACGAGCGGCTGAAGATCGACTTCGACCGCCGCGAGATCTGGCTGGAGGGCAAGCTGGTCAAGCTGCGCCCCACCGAGTACCGCCTTCTCTTTCACCTGGTGCAAAATGCCGG
>DASXQN010000036.1:0-8201 GCA_036507155.1 Anaerolineales bacterium | reverse complement strand
CGACGTTGACCTTCAGGGTGCGGCCCTGGAAGTCCTTGCCATCCAGCAAGCTGATGGCCTGCTGCGCCTCGCCGTCGCTGGACATTTCCACGAAACCGAAGCCCTTCGAGCGCCCCGAATCGCGGTCCTTGACCACCGCGGCAGACACAACCGTGCCGGCCTGAGCGAACAGCGACTGCAAGTCCGCGTCAGTGGTGGTGTAAGGGAGGTTGCCGACGTACAGTTTTGCTTCCATCTCTCATTCTCCTGGATGAACGGTCTGCCGATGGACTCTGACAGACAAAGGGTTTCTGCATGACGACACGGGCTCGCAAACATCCAGAAGGCAAGTCAAGAAGCGCTCCTCAGTTTGTCGGACTTGCATCATTCATGCAACTTGGCGTGATTTTATCACATCATCGGAAATTTGCTTGAACCGCCAGGCGAGCATTTCGCTCCACAGCAGGACGGCGGCCAGGAAGACATAGAAGGCCGCTCCCTTCAGGATGAAGGCGGGGATCACGAGCGCGGCGGCTGCCCAGGTGGGAATCGCCAGCCCGCGCCAGCGCGCATCGTTGTGAAAGGCGCGGCCGAGCACCAGCATGCCGGGCAGCAGGCTCAGGCCGAGCATAACGAACGAGGCGTCATGCAAACGGCCGTGCCAGGTGGCCGGCGTGGAGCCCCGCAACGCGGGGTAAACTCCGGTGGGGTCGGTCGTGAATGCCAGGCCCATCAGCGCCAGGCCGGCGATCGCAAACAGCCCCGATCCGATCCGGGCGGCATTCGGTTGTTGCCGCAGTTGAACTGCGGCAAAAGCGCTGAGGTCCGCGCCGAGGCGCAGGGCGAAGAGCGACATCATCGCCCCGCACAGGACGAAGGTCGCGGTCATCAGTCCGCCATACGGACCGAGGGCCAACCCGCTGGGCCAGTCGAAGGTCGGCGCGCGCAAGGGGTGCCAGCCGAGGCCGAGCAGAAAGTCGTATTGAAGGATGGTCAGGCCGGTGACCATGACGAGAAAAAGCATCGGGCCGATCAGGCCGCATAGAATGCCGAGGCGTTTCATTGTTGTCTGATTAGCGACAGTTGCTTTGGTGCCAGCCAGCAGTACAATCGCGAAGCATCCCTGTGGGACTGCTGGCAGAACGTAGAGGATGGTGGGCGACAGTTGTACTGTCGCCGGCCCGCAGTACAACTGCGGGCAGAACGGAGGCCTGTGGTTCCACGGCAGTTGAACTGCCGGGTTATCACAGGGCATAACCACACTATTTGCGGAGGGATTATAATCATCTCATGAAATTCGCACGTTTAATGCTGATCTTGCTGGGATTGTCCGCACTGGCGCTCCGGCCGGCGCAATCCCAGAGCGACGAACCGCTGGCAGTGGTACTGACGGTGGACGGCGGCATCATGCCCGCCATGAAGGAATACATCCAGCGCGGGCTGGATTCCGCCGAGCAGCGCGGCGCAGAGGTCGTGATCATCCAACTGAACACACCCGGCGGGGATCTGGGCTCCACAGTCGAGATCATCCAGGCTTTCCGCAACAGCAGCGTGCCCGTGGTGGTGTATGTGACACCCAACGGCTCGATGGCCGGCAGCGCCGGCGCCATCATCACGCTGGCCGCGCACGCGGCGGCCATGTCACCCGAGACCGCCATTGGCGCGGCCAGCCCCGTCGGCGCTGGCGGCGCGGAACTGGACAAGACGCTTAAGGCCAAGGCCACCGAGATCATCAAGGCGCAGCTCCGTCCGCTGGTGGAACGGCGCGGCGCGGAGGCACAAGCGCTGGCCATGCAGATGATCGATACGGCCCGCGCCGTCTCAGCCCGCGAGGCGCTGGAGGTCGGCCTGATCGACTTCGTAGCCACGGATGTGAGCGACCTGCTCCGCCAGTTGGACGGCTTTCAGGTCGAAATGTCTGACGGCCCGCGCACGCTGCACACATCGAACGCCCGCACCGAGCCTGTAAACCTGACCTTGATCGAGCAACTGCTGCTGATGCTGACCGATCCGAACATCTCTTTCCTGTTGATCGCCATCGGCGTGCAGGCGATCCTGATCGAAATCTCCAGCCCCGGCGGCTGGGTGGCCGGCTTCATCGGTGTGGTCTGCCTGACGCTGGCCACTTACGGCCTGGGTGTGTTACCGGTGAACTGGTTCGGATTGGTCTTCATGCTGATGTCGTTTGTGCTCTTCGTGCTCGACATCAAAGCGCCTACGCATGGCGCGCTGACAGCCGCGGGCGTGGGTTCGTTCATCGTCGGCGCGCTGGTGTTGTTCAACTCGCCGGGCACACCGCAGTTCCAGCGTGTGTCGATCCCGCTGGTGATCGGCGTGGGCATCTTCCTGGGCCTGGCTTTCGCGGTCATCCTGACGTTCGCGTTGCGCGCGCAGCGCACGCCGATACAAGTCGGTATGGAGGCGCTGGCCGGCAAACGCGGCATCGCCACGACGACGATCAAGGACGAAGGTCATGTGCAGGTGGGCGGGGAACTCTGGTCGGCGCGGCCGGCTGAAGGCTCGGAAGCGATCCACAAAGGCGACCCGGTCGAGGTCGTCCGGCTCGAGGGTTTGAGATTGATCGTGAAGAAGAAATAAATTTCATTGCGAGGAGGCCGCTGGTCGAGTAGTGGCGCCAGAGGCGCCAAGTATCGAGACCAAGGCCGACGTGGCAATCTCCGCGCAAAAGAGGAGATTGCCACGTCGCTTCGCTCCTCGCAATGACATATGTAAAGGACCACATGCCAGCTACACCCACCAGAGACCGGGTCATCCCCGAAACAGAACTGCGTCCGCTCCGCCGGCCGGAGTGGATCAAAGTTCGCGCGCCTTCGGGCGAGAACTACGAACGCATTCAAACGTTGATGCGCTCGAAGTCCCTGCACACGGTGTGCGAAGAGGCCATGTGCCCGAATCTGGGCGAGTGCTGGGGCTCCGGCACGGCCACCTTCCTGATGCTGGGCGACGTGTGCACGCGCACCTGCGGTTTCTGCGACATCAAGCACGGCAAACCGGGACTGATGGATTGGGGCGAGGCCGAGCGCGTGGCGCAGGCCGTCAAGTCCATGGAATTGAAGCACGCCGTGATCACTTCCGTAAATCGCGACGATCGCCGCGACGGCGGTTCGCCGATCTTCGCGATGGTCATCCGCCGCATCCGTGAGATCATCCCCGGCTGTTCGATCGAAGTATTGATCCCCGATTTCAAGGGCTCACTCGAAGCGCTCAAGATCGTCATGGACGCGCGGCCCGAGATCCTCAACCACAACGTGGAGACCGTGCCGCGCCTGTTCAAGCAGGTTCAACCCCAGGACAACTACGACTGGGCCGCGGCCACCTTGAGTCACGCCAAGCAGCTCGACCCCGAGGTGCTGACCAAGTCCGGCATCATGGTGGGCCTCGGCGAGGAGATGGACGAGATCAAGTCCGTGATGCGCGATCAGCGTTCGTGGGGCGTGGACATCCTGACCATCGGCCAGTACCTGCAGCCGAGCAAGAAGCACCTGCCGATCTCACGCTATTACACGATGGAAGAGTTCGCCGAGCTGCGCGATTACGGCAAGAGCATCGGCTTCCAGTGGGTGGAGTCGAACCCGCTGGTGCGGTCGTCGTATCACGCCGCGGATCAGGTGCGCGCCTTGAGCGTCGTGCATCGGAAGCTGTACGGGGAAACAGTGGCCAGTAATCAGTAGTCAGTTTCCAGTTGACCGATCCACAAATTACAATCCTCGAAACCCAGCACTTGATCCTGCGCCGCCTCACCTTTGCTGGCGCACGGTCTGCGTCACCGCTCAGCGAAAGATGATATAAAACGGGCAGCATGATCCTCAAGACCATCGCGAATCCCAAAATATCCAGGCTGACCAAACAAACCCACGAGGTGCAAGTCCCTCCGTTGTGCCCAAAGACGGAGAATCCTATCACCGGCAGCACGCTCACCATCACCTATGCTCCCGCGGAGCGCCTGCTCGAGATCTACAGCCTCAATGAGTATGTTGCAGCGTTCAGGGGATCGAACGAGATCCGGGACCTGGAACTGCTCACGCAGGTGGTGGCCCGCGACTGCCGGGAGGCGCTCGACGTCGATGTAACGGTCGTTGGCAAATATGTGTTGAACATCGGGCAGACCGTCATCTGTGAGTGCTGGAGCTCGATCGGCGACGAAAAGGAGAAATCATGACAGGTTCCCTTCGATTTATCAATCCGCCCGGCATGTCCAAGCCCACAGGTTACTCGCATGTGGTGGAAGCCTCGGGCGGCAGGACGATTTACATCTCCGGCCAGGTTGCCCTGGATCAGGACCGCAATCTGATCGGCAAGAACGATCTGCGCGCGCAAGCACAGCAGGTGTTCGCCAACCTGAAGACGGCCCTGGAAGCCGCCGGCACGGATTTCGACCACGTCGTCAAGCTGACCTACTTTGTGCTGGATGCCTCGCAAATGCCGATCGTGCGCGAGGTGCGCGATCAATACCTGAATAAGCAGAGCCCGCCAGCCAGCACGGCAGTGGAAGTGCGGCGGCTGGTCATGGAAGATTGGCTGATCGAAGTGGATGCGATCGCGGTGATTCCGGCCTAAGAACCCCTAGCGAAACGTGTCATCCTCTAAAGACCCACGCCGAGCGTGGGCCCAGGCAGAAGGCATGATCAGGTTTCAGGCGCACGAAACAGCGATACAATTTGCGAAAGAGGTGCTCCACGACTACTGTAATCGATACCTACGCCATTGACGTTAACACCACACCCGACGCCGCGTTTGCCTACGTGGTCGATCTGACCCGTCACTCGGAGTGGAGCGGCGGACCGCTGAAGGTCGAGGCCCTCACGCCGGGACCGGCCGCCGTCGGCAGCCTATACCGCTCACAGGGCGACTTGCCGGGAAGCAAAGACCGGGTCAATGAGCTGCGCGTCACGCAGTACCGCCCGCCGGCGCGTTTCGCCTTCGTGGCCAAAGATCCGACCTTCGGCGAGGTGATCCACGAATTCAGCTTCACGCCCGCTGACGGCGGTACGCGCGTCGAGCGCACCGTCACCACGGTCATGTCGCCGCTCATGGCGGTCATGACGAAGATCATGATCCATCCACTGATCGGCAAACCCATGATGGACAGGGCCATGGCAAAACTGAAGACGGCTCTCGAACGGAGCCCCGCATCGTGAGCCACGAACTTGCGAAAGGAATCCGCGATGAAAGACTTTACCAAACCCTCCGATGACGAGCTTAAGAAAAAACTCTCCTCGATCCAATATGAAGTGACCCAGCACGAGGGCACCGAACGGCCCTTCAGCAACGAGTACTGGGACAACAAGCATGCCGGCATCTACGTGGACGTGGTCTCAGGTGAGCCGCTGTTCAGCTCGCTGGACAAATACGACTCGCGCACCGGCTGGCCGAGCTTTACCCAACCGCTCGAGCCGGAGAACGTCGTCAGCCGCACCGACCACAAGTTGTTTATGGCGCGCACGGAGGTGCGCTCGAAGAACGCCGATTCGCATCTCGGGCACGTCTTCGACGACGGCCCCGCGCCGACCGGCCAGCGCTATTGCATGAACTCGGCCGCGCTGCGCTTCATCCCGGTGGAGAAGCTCGAAGAGGAAGGCTACGGCCAGTATCGGGCATTGTTTAGCGGCAAGCCGGACTACGACAGTGCCGGCGATGAGAAAGAATAGCGCGCTCATTAATCAGTGCGGTTCGCGCCCATTGAATGGATGGCATGGATCCGGCCGGTCCGTCTCCGGAATCCCGATCATAGGAGCAAGCGTATGAAAGAAAAAGCGATCCCTGACGGGATCCCCGGAGCGTACCATGCCGGATCACGCCGGCTGCAGGATCAGTTCGACAGCCGCCGCATCGCGGACCGGCTCGAGCAGGTGAACACACATGCCACTTTCACCGATCGCGATCGCGCCTTCATCGAGGCCCGCTCCATGTTCTTCCTCGCCACGGCGAATGAGGACGGCTGGCCGGACTGCTCCTACAAGGGCGGGATGCCCGGCTTCGTGCGGGTCGTGGATGGACAGACACTGGCGTTTCCGGATTACGATGGCAACGGCATGTTTCGCAGCCTGGGCAATATTTCGCTGAATCCGCACGTCGGGCTGTTGTTCATCGACTTTGAAAAACCCGGCCGCCTGCGCGTCAACGGCCTGGCTACGCTGCATGCCGATGACCCGCTGCTGGCTGAATTTGAAGGCGCGCAATTGATCGTGCGCGTGAATGCCGAACGCATCTTCCCGAACTGTCCGCGCTACATCCACAAGATGCAATTGGTTAAATATTCGATTTATGCACCGACGGACGATCATGTCCCACCCGAGCCGGATTGGAAAAAGCAAGCCGAGTTTTGCGACGCACTGCCGAAGAGAAACCGGTAGTCAAGCCGCATCCGCAGGCATTGATCACGCCGATCCCAGAGATAGAAGAATAATTACATGGCGGTCCAACGCAAGCTCTCAGGCCACCGGCCGGATCTGCGCCTGTACGTCGCGCGCAGCTCGATCGACGGGCAGGGCTTATTCACCTCGAAACGCATCCTGGCCAGGAAGAAGATCGGCGAATTCGGCGGCGAGCTGATCTCCCAACGGGTGGCCCGCTGGCGGGCGCGCCGCAATCACAAGATCGCCATCGTGGAGTTGCGGGACGGCAAGGCGGTCGACGCCAGCCGCGCCCCGAATTGGTTCCGCTACATCAATCATTCGTGTTCCCCGAACGCCTACATTCGCATCTACCGCCGCCACATCGAGTTCTACGCGCGCGGCGAGATCCGCGCCGGGCAGGAGATCACCTGCGATTACGGCGAATCACACCATAATGGCAGCCTGCGCTGCACATGCAGAGCCGCGAATTGCCGCGGCTCTCTTTAGAATCTATAAATGGGGGATGACCCTTACAAGCGCGCCAAGAGTTATGGGTTTGCGGTCAGCAGAGGACTCGACAGATTTCAACGAAGGATTATTGACCCGATATTCGCGGCATTCGCACAATTCGCGTCTTTCGCGTTGGGAATCTTTTCTCACGTCATTTCACGGCTGATATGAATAGATGAAATTCTGATACACGAACGGGTACAGGCCGTTGTACAGTTGCGACTCCTCGAAGACAAAATACTCCGGCGCCCAGCCCATGGTCGCATTGCACTGCGGCGTGGCATAGTGGTCGTCGTTGCCTCCGGGCGAAAAGGCATGCAGGATTTCATGGATGATCGTAGTGGCCGCAAAATAGGTGGGCGTGGAGGCGTAGAGATCGGCAACCGCATTTTCGCACATCGAATACCCGTTGTGCTGCACGCACGCCGTGCCGGGCTGATTGCGGCACTCCCCGTACACCGAGACCGCGCTCTGCAGCACATCCAGGCCGTTGTAGCCGCAGGCTGCGTACTTGTGAGAAAAATGCACGACGGCCACATAGACCTGTCCGTCGCCGGTGGCAGGCGAGACAAACGTATTGTGAAAGCCGGCCACACCGGGCAGGCTGTAGCTGTACCCGCCGTACAATTTGGCATCGCCGTTATCGCCGTATGAGAAGATGATCACGCCGTTGGGGAACACCGAGGCGTAAGATTGAATATAGCGGGTCGCCATGTCGCTCGTGGTGCCGCCGGCGCCGTCTTCCACGTAATCGACCAGCTCGATCCCGAAGCCGGTCAACGACTCAAAGATCCGATCCGCGTCATCCACCAGGCTTTGCGCCTGCGCGCGCGTCACCGGCTCGGACAGCGTGTCGACGATCACGGCCACCTTGAATTTGAGCACGGCAGCCTCCGGGCTTGCGCTTGGAGCGGGCGGCGTATCCGTCTGTGTGGCGACCTCGGTCGCGGGCAGGAAGGTCAGCCCGGGTACTTGCGTCTGTGTGGCCTCGGCGGTACCGGGCATATTGCAGGCGAGCGCCACCGCCAGGATCAGGCACAGGACGGCTGTTCGGGTACGCGCTTGACTGATGAACATCGAGCCGGTTCCTTATGCGATGCGGGCGAGCAATTCGTCCAGTGAAAAAGCCTGCAGGGATGGGACCGTCAGATTGGCGCCTTCGATCTTCAAGCGCGCGGTGGTCGGGTTGGGCACGGCCACGACGAACAAGCCGGCGGCCCGCGCGGCATGCACGCCATTGGGCGAATCTTCGAAGGCGATGGCTTGCGAGGCGTCCAGCTCCAGCGCCTGCAGCGCACTTACGAACAAGTCGGGGTGCGGCTTCGTACGGCCGGCCGGCACATCGTCAGCGCAGAC
>DASXQN010000035.1:0-7726 GCA_036507155.1 Anaerolineales bacterium | reverse complement strand
CGTGAAGGCCTGCGGAGATGTCACCTCATGGATGAGGTGCAAGTCCACGTAGAGGACGGCCGGCGCCTCCGACTCCTGGCTTACTACGTGCGAGTCCCAGATCTTTTGGAAGAGTGTCTTGGGCATCAGCTATCCCAGCATGACTCCATAATCGTTCTCGGCGGGCTGCGCGCCCTCGGTCTGCGCGATGATCAGCTTGTTGAGCGCATTGATGTAAGCCTTCGCACTTGCGACGATGATGTCGGTGTCGGCGCCGTGGCCGCCGTAGACGCGCGGGTACTCGATCTCTTTTTGGGCATCCATCTTGTGCTGGCCGTCTTTGCTGCGAATGCGCACCGTCACCTCGCCCAAGGCGTCGATGCCTTCGGTGATGGCGTGGATATTGAATTCCAGCAGCATGTTGGGGACATTGATGATCGCGTCGATGGCCCGGTAGGTCGCGTCGACCGGACCGGTGCCGGTCGCAGCCTGGGTGTAGACCTTGCCGTCAGGGCCGCGCAGCCGCGCCGTGGCGGTGGGCATACCCATCGTCCCGCACGCGACCTGCAACCCGTTGAGCAGATACACATCGCGCGGCTGATAGAACTCATCCGCGATCAATGCCTCCAGATCGGCATCGGTGACCGTCTTCTTGCGATCGGCCAATTGCTTGAAACGCGCGAAGGCCTTGTCGAGCTCGACCTCGTCCAGCGAGTGTCCCATCTCCGCCAGGCGCGAGCGCAGCGCGTGCCGGCCGGAGTGCTTGCCCATCACCAGTTTGGATTGATTGACGCCCACATCCTCGGGCCGCATGATCTCATACGTCGTCTGGTGTTTGAGCATGCCGTCCTGGTGGATGCCGGCTTCGTGCGCGAACGCGTTCGCACCGACGATGGCTTTGTTCGGCTGCACTACGATGCCGGTATAGTTGCTGACCAGCTTGCTCAGCCGCGAGATCTGCGTAGTGTTGATGCCGGTCTCGAGCTCAAAGATCGGGCGGCGCGTCTTCAAGGTCATGACTACTTCTTCGAGTGACGTATTGCCTGCCCGTTCGCCGATGCCGTTGACCGTAACCTCGGCTTGCCGCGCGCCCGCGCGGATTCCCGCCAGCGTGTTGGCGGTGGCCATACCCAGATCGTCGTGGCAGTGCACCGAGATGGTGATCCCATCGTGCATACCGGGAGTTTTCTTGATGATGCCGTCAATCAGGTTGAAGAATTCATCCGGCGTGGTGTAACCGACCGTGTCGGGGATGTTTAACGTCGTGGCGCCGGCCTTGATGGCTTCGGCGAGAACGACGTACAGGAACTCCGGATCGGAGCGGCCCGCGTCCTCGGGCGAGAACTCCACGTCCGCGCACAACGAGCGCGCGTAGGACACCATTTCGGAAACGCGCTGGACGACTTCCTCAGGGTCCATCTTGAGTTTGTGCTTCATGTGGATGGCCGACGTGGCGAGAAAGGTGTGGATGCGCGGCTTCTGCGCGCCCTGGACCGCCTCCCAAGCCTTATCGATATCGTCCTTGGAGGCGCGCGCCAGGCCGGCGATCACCGGGACTTTGGCCTGAGGTTCGGCTGCGGGAGGGTTGCCCACCTCCCGGGCGATGCGCCGGACGGCTTCCAGGTCATCCGGTGAGGCGGCCGGAAAGCCTGCTTCGATGATGTCCACGCCGAGACGCGCCAGATTGTGCGCGACTTCCAGTTTCTCGGCCGAGGTCATCGTCGCGCCGGGCGATTGTTCGCCGTCGCGCAACGTGGTGTCGAAGATCTTTACATAATTAGTCATCTCGTCTCCTAGTCCTCTAGTCCGCTTGTCCTGTAGTCTTCTTGTCTGCTGGTCAACGCTATGTCAGTCTCTGACTATCCGACTAGCAGACTAGCGGACTAACTACTGCTTCCAGTTCTCCGGCCTCAGCGAACGTACCGCCGCGCCTGCGCGCCACATTTCCGAGTCACGCATGGTCTTCAATTCGGCATCCAATTTCTCGCGGTAGTTCGGATCGCTATTCTTGTCGAGGACGATCCCTGTTTCGACGCCGCTCAACACGCTTTCGTACAGTTTGTCGAAGACCGGCACGACCGCGTCGCGGAAGCGATCCTTCCAATCGAGCGCGCCCCTCTGCGCGGTGGTGGAGCAGTTGGCGTACATCCAATCCATGCCGTTCTGACCCACGAGCCGGATAAGCGATTGCGTAAGCTCCTCAACGGTCTCGTTGAAGGCTTCCGAAGGCGAATGTCCGTGCTTGCGCAGGACGTTGTACTGTGCCTCCATGACGCCCGCCAGCGCGCCCATCAAGACGCCGCGCTCGCCGGTCAGATCGCTGTAGACCTCATTCTCAAAGGTGGTCGGGAACAGGTAGCCCGCGCCGATGGCAATACCCAAGGCAATGGCGCGCTCGCGCGCCCGGCCGGTGGCGTCCTGATGCACAGCGAAGCTTGCGTTGATGCCGGACCCCTCGAGGAAGTTGGTGCGCACACTGCGGCCGGATCCCTTGGGCGCCACCAGCGCTACATCCACATGCGGCGGCGGGACCACGCCGGTTTGATCCTTGTAGGTGATCGAGAAGCCGTGCGAGAAATACAGCAGGTCGCCTTCGTTGAGGCATTCCACGATCTTCGGCCATTGCGAGCGCTGACCCGCATCCGAGAGCAGGTATTGAATGACCGTGGCACGCTCGGCCGCTTCCTCGACCGGAAAGAGGGTCTCGCCCGGCACCCAGCCGTCGGCGAGGGCCTTGTCCCAACTGGCACTGCCTTTCTTCTGGCCAACGATGACCTGGATGCCGTTGTCGCGCATGTTGAGCGCTTGCGCCGGTCCCTGCACGCCGTAGCCGAGCACTGCCACGACCTCATCTTTTAGGATCTCACGCGCCTTCGCCAGCGGAAACTCCTCCCGCGTGACGACTTCCTCTTCCACCCCACCGAAATTGATCTTAGCCATAATGACGAAACTCCTGTATCTGTTGTTGTGTAAGGTCTCTTGCAATGGACGGTGGACAATAGACGATGGACCATAGAAAGCCATTGTCCACCGTCCATCGTCCATGCTTTACGGCGCCATCTGCGCCATTTCGTAATCTTCTTCGCGGCTGCCGTTCGCCCCGGGCATGCGGCGGATGCCGGCGTTAGCGCCGCGCGTCATCGCCACCCGTCCGGCGCGCACCATTTCCACGATCCCGACGGGGCGCAGCAACTCGATCATGCCTTCGATCTTGTCTTCCGTGCCCGTGATCTCGACGATGACCGAATCAGCCGCCACATCCACAATATGGGCGCGGAAGATGCCTGCCAGGTGATTGACCTCTGCGCGTTTCTCCGGGCCGACCCGCACCTTGATCAGTGCCAGGTCGCGGGCAACCGCGGGCTGGTGAGTCACATCCTGCACGTCGATCACATTGACCAGCTTATATAGATTGGCTTCGATCCGGTGCGCGTCCATGTCGCCGTTCGGGCAATCCACGACGATGGTCATGCGCGAGATCTCCGGCTTTTCCGTCCGCCCGACAGCCAGCGATTCGATATTGAAATTCCTACGCCGGAACAAGGAAGCCACGCGGTTCAACACGCCGGGCTTGTTCTCAACAAGTGCGATAAACGTATATTGCATATCATTCTCCATTCGTGATCCGCAGATATCGCAGATTACACAGATCTTTAATCGGCGAAATCAGCGCAATCTGCCGTCTCGTATGATTTGCTAAGCAAATCACGTGCCGCCGTTTCTCGCGGCACGAACGGTGCGGATTATTTCTGCGGCGTGCGGACGGGCCGGCGGATCATGTCGTGCAGCGATGCGCCCGAAGGAACCATGGGGTAGACGATCTCTTCCTTCTCGACACGGAATTCAAGCAGGACCGGACCGGGTGTGTTGCGGGCAAAATCGATCGCCGGTTGCACTTCCTCGGGTTTTGTCACGAGTCGCGCCGGGATGCCATGCGCCTCGGCGATCTTCACAAAGTCCGGCGTCAGCATATCGACGGCCGAGTACCGTTTCTCGAAGAAGAACTCCTGCCACTGGCGCACCATCCCGAGGAAGTTATTGTTCATGATGGCGATCTTGACGTTGGCGCCTTCCTGAACCGCAGTAGACAGCTCTGCCTGGGTCATCTGGAAGCCGCCGTCCCCCACCACCGTCCAGATCTCCTGGTCCTTGTGCGCGAACCACGCGCCGATGGCCGAGGGCAAACCGAAGCCCATCGTGCCGGCGCCGCCGGAAGTGATCCAGCGATTGGGCTTATCCAGGAAGTAGTATTGCGCCGCCCACATCTGGTGCTGACCCACGTCGGTGGTGACGATCGCGCCGCCTTCCGTGGCTTTCCATAGGTCGTGGATCAAATGCGCCACGTAGAGCTTGCCGTCCTCCGGCCAGTTCATGATGCTGCGCGCGTCCCCATCCGCCTTCCAGACGCCGATCTCTTGAAGCCACTCTTCGTGCTCATATTCATCCACCATCGGGATGAGATCGGTCAACACGGTCTTCATGTCGCCGATCAGCGGCACATCTACGAAGACGTTCTTGTGCACCTCCGATGGATCGATCTCTATGTGGATCTTTTTGGCATTCTGCGCGTAGGTCTTCAGATTGCCGGTGACGCGGTCGTCAAAGCGCATGCCGAACGCCAGGAGCAGATCCGCGTTCTGGATGGCCATGTTGGTGTGAACTTCGCCGTGCATGCCCATCATGCCGAGGCTCAGCGGGTGCGAAGCCGGGAACGCGCCCAACCCGAGCAACGTGCTGGTGACGGGTGTTTGCGTCTTAACCGCGAACTGCATCAGCGCTTCCTCTGCGCCGGACATCAGCACGCCGTGTCCGCAAAGGATCAAGGGACGCTTGGCTTTCTCGATCAACTTGACTGCCTGTTCCAGCAGGTTTTTCGGCGCGCGTGTCACCGGTTCGTAACCGGCCAGTTTGACGTCCCCAGGATACACAAACTCGGCTGATTCGATCTGCGCATTCTTGCAGATATCGATCAGCACCGGGCCGGGCCGTCCGCTGCGCGCAATGAAGAAGGCCTCGCGCACCACTTCGGCGATTTGATCGGCGCGCGTGATCAGGTAGTTGTGTTTGGTGATCGGCAGGGTGATCCCCGTGACATCCGTCTCCTGGAAGGCGTCGCCACCGATCAAGTGCGCCGCCACCTGGCCCGTGATGAAAACGGTCGGCGAGGAATCCATCATGGCGGTGGCGATACCGGTCACAAGGTTGGTCGCGCCGGGCCCCGAGGTCGCCATGGCGACGCCGACCTTGCCGCTGACGCGCGCATATCCGTCCGCCATATGCGAAGCGCCTTGTTCGTGGCGCACGAGCACATGGTGCACGGGATAATTTAACATTGCATCATAGATCGGCATATTCGCGCCGCCGGGATAGCCGAAGACCACCTCCACGCCCTCGCGCACGAGGCATTCCCACAGTATTTCCGCACCTTTCATTTTCATGCTCTTCTCCTTTGCTTCCTAACCGCTCCATCAGGGGCTAAGCCCGCGATGAGCAGATCATCAACCAGTGATCGCGCCTTCAGAAGCAGACGACACGCTGTTCGCGTATTTCGCCATCACGCCCTTCTTGTAACGCGGTGCGGGCGCCTGCCAGCCGGCTTTGCGCTTCGCCAACTCCGTTGCGTGGATGTCCGCGCGCAGCTCGCGTTTGTTGACGTCGATCGTGATCAAGTCGCCATCGCGGACGAACGCGATCAGCCCGCCGACGGCTGCCTCCGGGGCGATATGGCCGACGGAGATGCCGCGCGTCGCGCCGGAGAAGCGTCCGTCCGTCAGCAGGGCGACCTGATCGCTCAGACCCGCCCCGGCAATTGCCGCCGTTACCCCGAGCATCTCGCGCATTCCCGGCCCGCCCTTCGGGCCCTCGTAGCGGATCACCACTACATCCCCGGACTTGATCTGCTGTTCCGTCACCGCCAGCATGGCGTCCTCTTCGCGCTCGAAGACGCGCGCCGGACCGCTGAACTGTTTGACGTTATTCGCTGCGGCTTTATGGACGCCGCCTTCTTCGGCCAGATTTCCGTGCAGGATCACCAGGCCGCTGTTGGACTTGAGGGGTTTATCCAGCGGGTAAATAACTTTCTGTCCGGGCGTCTCCACGCCGCTCTGCGCGGCTTCGGATATTGTCTTGCCGGTTACGGTCAGGCAGTCGCCATGCAGGTAGCCGCCCTCCAGCAGTCGCTTCATCAGGAACGGGATACCACCCGCGGCATGCATATCTGCCGCCATGTACTTGCCGAACGGCTTGATGTCGGTCAGAAGCGGAACACGCGCGCACAGCGCGTCGAAGTCATCGATATGCAGTTCGATGCCGGCCTCGCGCGCCAGCGCCAACAGATGCAGCACCGCATTGGTCGAGCCACCGGTGGCCGCCACCGAGACGATCGCGTTTTCAATTGCTTTTCGAGTGTATATCTGGGAAGGTTTGATATCGGCACGCAGCATGGCCATGATCAGTTTCCCTGTTTCGAAGGCGACCTTATCCTTCTCTTCTGACATCGCCGGCACGCTGTTAAAGCCTATCGGCGAGATACCGATAAATTCCATAATAGTGGACATGGTGTTGGCGGTGAATTGTCCGCCGCAGGCGCCCGCGCCGGGACATGCCAGGTTTTCCACATCCGCAAATTCCTGGTCGCTGATCTTCCCGGCCGCATGTGCACCCACCGCTTCGAACACGTCTTGAATGGTCAATGACTTCTCGCCGATCTTGCCCGGATTGATCGAGCCGCCGTACAGGGCCACGCCGGGGATATCCAGCCGTGCCAGTGCCATCATGACTCCCGGATTAGTCTTGTCACATCCGGACAGGCAGACCAATCCGTCGAAGTGATTGCCCCGCGCGACCAGCTCGATCGAATCGGCTACCACTTCCCGGCTGATCAATGAGGCCTTCATGCCCTCCGCGCCCATCGTGATCCCGTCCGAGATCGAGACGGTATTGAACTCCATCGGCGTGCCGCCGGCGGCGCGGATGCCTTCCTTCACCTTCTGCGAGAGGCGCCGCAGGTGATAGTTGCACGGGCCGATCTCGATCCAGGTATTTGCCACGCCCACGATCGGGCGCCGCAAATCCTCGTCCGTAAAACCCACGGCCTTGAGCATGGCACGCGCGGGCGCTCGGTTGGGTCCGGTGGTGATGGCATGACTGTTACTCTTCGGATCGGTCATTGTCTCTTTGCTCCGCTCGCGGCTGGATGTAACAAAAGAGCCGCCCCGGTGGTTGGGGCGGCTCCCGAAACTTCTTTGATTTGGTGTGTGTGCTTATTTCACTCTCACCGTCGCCATCCCAACCACAAATGGATCCTTAATAATAAGGACCACTACAAGCAGGATAACGATCAGGGAGAGGTTAAAAACTGTGCTCATGGGCGGTGTTGATATTTCGCTCGATTATAGGCATTTCGGAGGATACGTCAAGAGGCAATTTACTATTGCGGATCCGCGCCCGCCACGCTCGCCATGCGGGTTTTGGGCATTGACGCGTTTCCTCCCCGGTGATATAACTGCGCCCAATATGAACTCCGCCTGTATCGGCATGAGCATGTCCACTACTACCTCTCGGAATCGCCGTGAGGTTTTTGTGGTTGGACCGAAGTAGCCGAACGCAGGTTATCTCAGTACACACAAGCCCCACGGTGAACGTGGGGTTTTTTGTTATCTATAGAGGCCTTGAACACAAAGGACACGACACTTGCACCTGCACTGCTATCAAGTTGCCTCGCAAGCTCCATGCAAGTGCAGGTGAG
>DASXQN010000034.1:0-12126 GCA_036507155.1 Anaerolineales bacterium | reverse complement strand
GCACCACTTCATCCTCCGGGTGCGGCGCATTCATCATCGCGAACATGGCGGCCAGCTCGCCGCGATGGTGCGTGTTGTGATTGGGAACGTGGGCCATGAGCTGCCAGAGGGGAAAATGATATTTCTTGCCCTCAAAATTTACATAGGATATCTCTGCATCGAGGCTATTCTCGCTCTGGGCGGCGAGGTAATCTCGCATTTCTTTCTCAAGCCCGGCCCAGTTGGCTTGAATCGCCGCGAAGGTTGGAAAATCGGCGGGTGAGAGATGTCCCGTCGGAGATTCGCCGCGCCAGCGCTTGAGCCAGACCGTCTCCGAGCTCATCATGTGCACCAGCACGCCATGCACGCTATCCCAACTGTGGCCCTGCTTGTGGTGAAGCTGCTCGTCCGTCAGAGCCTGCGCGGCGTTCAGATAGCGATGATTTCCCCAGTAGCTGTAATCGTACAGATGTTGAAGGTATTCTTTGAGGTGCATGCGAACTCCTTAGAGTTTATCCAAGATTCCACCACGAAGTCACTAAGGCACGAAGTCACGAATCCTTTCTTTCTTGGTGTCACTTCGCTGCCGCTCTGTGCACGCTTTGAGACTTCATGTCTTCGTGGTGGATTTTCGGATTGATTGTTAAGGCCCCGAGAAGATCAGGCAATAACTGTGATCGTAGCCGTAGCCGTATTCGTCCCAGCAGATGATGCGTTCACCCTCAAAGTGCAGAATCTGCGAAATGACGCGCGCCACGTCCCAGGCCAGCGTGGTCACCTGGCCGTCCTGTTTCAAGTTGGCTATCTCGATGACCACGTGCGCCGAGGGGTTCATCTTGCGGGCCACTTGCGAAAAGACGTTCTCGATCGCCTGCAGGTAGGCCTCATAGCTGAAGCCCCTTTCCCGATAATCCACGAACGGGTTGTGGTCCGCGCTCTTTTGCGTATACGGCGGGGAGGTCAGGCACAGATCGAAGGAGGGCAGATCGTGTTCGTGGAGCTTGCGCGCATCACCGTGGATCAGGTGTCCCGGGTGCGGCAGCAATCCCTGCACATACGCGGCTTTTTTCTCCCCATGCTCGATGCCGTATCCCGTGCGGCCCATGCTTTCCGCAACCAGCAGGGTGGTGCCGTAGCCTGCAAAAGGATCGAAGACGATCTGTCCCGGCGCCGTAAATTCTTTGACGAACAGCTCTACGAGCGAATCGGAAAAACGGACATCCTCGCGCCGGAATTCCAACGGCAGGACCAGTTTATTTCCCCTGGCTAATTGCAGCCACGTGGGCGCCGATCGATCCGGACCCTTGGTTGCATCCGCCTTGTTCAGGTATTTCAAGCGTGTGGGCAACGAGCTCTGACCGCGTCGGTTCACGCCCGGCCTCCCGGCTTCGACTCAGCCATGCCCGCCTATTTTTCTTTCCGGCCCTTTTTCAGCAGCTCGATCGTTTTGGCGAGACGGGCCTGACGCGTCTCGGGGCGCTTGGCGCCGGTGATCCAGACGACGTACTCCTTCTGGTGCGTGTACGACAATTTCTTAAAGAAGGCTTTGGCGGCAGAGCTCTGCTTGAAGGCCCTGGCCAGATCCGCCGGGATCTTGACGACGCGCGGCGCCGCGTCCGATTCCACCGTGACCTGGATCGAGTCGCCGAAGGTCTTGCCGATCTTTTCGCGGATCCCTTTGAGGACGATCAACATGTGATAATCCGAGCCCATGCGGGAAAGTATGCCGCGGTACGGCACGCCTTCGATCATGGCCTTGACCTTGGGCCGCTTGTCGCCGAACGCCGCCTCCACATCGAACGGGACGCGCACGAATGCGCCTCCCCCGCCGGCATTCTCAATTTTGGCACTGAAGGAATGTTTCCTGCTCATGCGAGCTCCTGCGCGCGTACGTCAAAGCGCGGCGTCACCGCGAGCGAGGCGAGGATCAGGCTCGGCAGGACAAGCTTGTCGGGTTTGAATAAACGGTTGGTTGGGCGGGTGTCCACACGATTCCCTTATGCTTGCTGCAAGAACTCGCGCGTCGCTTTGATCTTGTTCACGTCCACCCTGGCCGTCGCTTCCCAGTAATCGAGCAGCTCGGAGATCGTCAGGACGGCATGCAGATTATATCCTGCTTCCGCCAGGGACTCTTTCGCACCGGATTGCCGGTCGATCAAGACCACCACATCCTTCACCTTCAAGCCTGCAGACGTCAATTTCTCGATGGCTTCAAATTTGCTGCCGCCCGTGGTGGCGAGGTCGTCGATCACCAGGGCGGTCTCGCCCGGATGAAATTCGCCCTCGATCTCGGCCTTCGTGCCGTAAGCCTTGGCCTCCTTGCGGGGATAGATCATCGGATAGTTCCCGGCCAGGCTGATAGCCGTGGCGATCGGGATTGCCGCGTACGGAAGGCCGGCAATACGGTCAAATTTCAGGGTAGAGAGGAGCGGGACATACGCCGAAGCCACTTGCGCCAGCAGATGAGGGCGGGAGATGATCCAGCGTAGGTCGATGTAAATCGGGGATTTGAGTCCCGATTTCAGCGTAAACTCGCCGAATTTGATGCAACCACTGTCCAGCAAGCCGTCTGCAAGTAACTCGAGATTAGGATTCAAGTCGGTCATAACTTATCCATTTCTTCAGAAGATAAGGCGCGAATCGCGATCAATTCGATATTACCGCCAGAGAATTGACGGCTTTTACACTCAACAATTTCTCCAGGCATAAATGCCCAGGCTTCACCTTCTGGAACCTTTCCTTCTATCTTGAAAACTAAGTCCCGAACGTGGGCCGAGGAGACAGGGCGATAGACTATAGTGCCTTCGTCAAGTAGTTCTACAAATATTTGCTGAGCGCTCGTATTGATTTCGGTCATCTCGATATCCTTCTAGAACATCTCAAAAAAATGCCCGTCATTGCGAGGAGGGCGTAGCCCGACGAAGCAATCCCAAACACGGCTAGCGAGGCCCGATTTGGGTGGAGATTGCTTCGCTTCGCTCGCAATGACGTTCGGGGAGGTATTTTGAGGCATGTCCTAATATCCGCGCTCAAAGTCAACGATGTACATCATTTTCTCGCCGCGCAGGTAGCGTTTGTAGTTTTCGATGAACACCGGCACCAGGTCTTCCGTGGTGCTGACAGCCGAGGTGTGAAAGGTCATCCTAAGGTTCGGCGCCGTCCAGAAAGGGTGGTCTTCCGGAAGCGGCTCCTGCTGGAAGACATCCAGTACTGCCGACGCGATCTTGTTGGTTTCCAAGGCGTCGAGCAGCGCGGCTTCGTCCACGGCGCTGCCGCGGCCGACATTGATGAAGACCGCGTGCGGCGGCAAGGCAGCCAGTACGGCCGCGTCCACAACGTGGCGCGTATCCGCCGTATTAGGCAGCACACTCACCAGATAGTCACAGCCGCGTGTGAGATCGAGCAAAGCCCCGCCGTGATAATAGGCGTCCACGTCGGGACAGGTTTCGCTCGAACGCGTATAGCCGCGCACCGTCATGCCGAAGTGTTTCGCGGAGGCGGCGATCTCGGCGCCGATCGAGCCGACCCCCATGATGCCGATGGTTTTGCCGCGCAGGCGGCCTCCGGGATGGCGGTCCCAGCGCAGTTCCCTTTGAGCATGATAACGCTCGAATATCCTGCGCTCATGCGCGAGCAGATATCCGATCACATACTCGGACATCTGTGCGCCGAACACGCCGCGTGCGTTCGTCAGCACGTAATCCCGCCGGAGGGCCGGGTCCATCAGGCGCTCGATCCCGGCCGACATGCTTTGCACCCAGCGCAATTTTGGAAGTTTCGGCAGCACCTCCCGGATGAAGCGCGCCTCGCCGAACACGATCTCGCTGTCTTCTGCGAGGGCCTCAGCCGGGCTGGAGGCGGCCGCGATCTCCAACTCGGGAAGATGCGCGGCTTCGATGAGTTGGCGGAATTCATGCGCGTCTTCAGCGAGGATCAGGAGCCTGGGCATGGCTGGAGGGCGCCGCGCTCAGCGGTTGAGCCGGCCCCGAATGCCGACGATTTGATCGCGCAGTTCGGCCGCGGCCTGGGCCGGATCGGCGGCGCGTGCGATTCCACGTGAAACGTTGATCAGCAGGCCCTTGCCGTCCTTGCGCAGGCCCGCTTTAAGGGCGGATTCAAGGTCGCCGCCCTGCGTCCCGACCCCGGGCACCAGAAACCATAAGTCCGGCGCGGCTGCGCGGACGCGCGCCAGCGTCTCGGGGTAGGTGGCGCCGACAACCAGGCCGATGTTGTTGTGCGTGTTCCATGATTGAGCAAGATACGCGACGTATGCATATAATGGCATGGACGATGGACCATCGACCGTGGTCAGAGGTCTGTTGTCCATCGTCACCGTCAGGTCCTGCAAATCTGCCGCGCCGGGATTAGAGGTCTTGCACAGGAGGAAGGCGCCCTTCTCCGGATCCGAGATGAACGGGTCGATCGAGTCTTTGCCGAGATACGGATTGAGCGTAATGCAGTCCGCGCCGAGGTTCTCGAACGTGGAGCGCGCATAGGCTTCTGCTGTGGAGGCGATGTCGCCGCGCTTGGCGTCCAGGATGACCGGGATCTTCGAGCCCAGCCGCTGGGACTGCGCGCGGATGCCGTCGATCACCTCTTTGAGCGCGGTCCAGCCGTCGGGGCCGAGCACCTCGAAGAACGCCGCGTTGGGCTTGAAGGCCGCAGCGTAGGGAGCGGTCGCGGTAACGAGACCCAGGCAGAAGTCGCGCGCGGAGGCGGCGGAGGGCGCGGGCAGATCGTCAACATGAGGATCGAGTCCCACGCACAGCAGCGAGGAGCAATCGTCGACGCGTTTTTCAAGGAATGAAAAGAATGTTTCCATATTCGGGTTAACGTTCGAACGTTTGAACGTTCAAACGTCTCTACGCTTTTCCGAGCACCATAGCCAGCAACGCCATTCTAACGTACAAGCCGTACTCCATCTGCCTGAAGTACGCGGCGCGCGGGTCGTCGTCGAAGTCCATGCTGATCTCGTTGACGCGCGGCAGCGGGTGCATGACGATCGTGCGCTCCTTGGCAGCTTTCATAACCGCCGGGTCGATCACGTACGCGTCCTTGACCTTCTCGTAATCCGCCGGGTCGTCGAAGCGCTCCTTCTGCACGCGCGTCACGTACAGCACGTCGGTCTCGGGCAGGACCTTTTCCATCTCGGTGTGCTCGGCCTGTTCCATCTTATTGGCCTTGAGTTCTGCGATGATCTCGGGAGGCATACGCAGGATATCGGGCGATACATAGTTGAGCCTGACCTTATATAAAGAAAGCAGCCGCGCCAATGAGTGGACGGTGCGGCCGTATTTCAAGTCGCCGAGCATGGTCACGGTCAGGCCGTCCAGATGCCCGATCTCCTCACGGATCGTGAAGGCATCCAGCAACGCCTGCGTGGGATGCTCGCCCGCGCCGTCGCCGGCGTTGATCACGGGCTTACGCGCCGCCTTCGCAGCGATGGCCGCCGAGCCGATCTCGGGATGGCGCAGGACCATCACGTCCGCGTAACATTCGAGAGTGCGCACGGTATCGGAGAGGCTCTCGCCCTTCATGACCGACGAGTACTTGACCTCGTTGATCGAGATGACCGAGCCGCCCAGCCGTTCCATGGCCGCGATGAACGACGACGAGGTGCGCGTCGACGGCTCGTAAAACAAGTTGGCCAGGATCTTGCCCTTCAGCAGGTCGAACGTGCCGACGCGCTCGACCATCGTGCGCATCTCGTGCGCCACGGCGAAGGTGTACTCGAGGTCTTCGCGGTTGAACTGTTTGACCGAGATGATGTCCTTGCCGTACCAGGGCGCGGTGCGCTGGTCGCCGAAGGGGAGGTGGGGGTTGATGGAGGGACTGGGCATGGGGTTAGTCTCCTGATCTTCTAGTCTGTGAGTCGGATAGTCGCGTAGTTGGATAGTGGGATAGTCGTTTGCTTAATGATCGGGACTCTGGGTGCACGCTGTCGGCGAATCCCGTTCGATGACGTTTCTCTCGCTTCAAGTTTTCTCGGCTCGGACGCGGGCGAGGCGTGGGCCCGGTCGCGGTTTCGATGGGCATTCTCCGGCCTGACAATTTTCCTGATACCGCCGCTTCGACTTCGCTCCCGTCGGTCGCTCCGCTCAGCGCGAGACATAGCGCAATGACATCATGCTCGCACATTCTTGCCGTACCCTGCCTCGACGAGGATCTTTCCATCCCGGTAGGTATCAGCGCCGCGCAGGACGACGCGCGTGACGCGGCCCTTGACCTTCCAGCCCTCGAACGGCGTCCAGCCGCAGCGCGTGAACTGGTCTACGGCGCGGATCTCGTACGAGGCGTCCTCGTCCAGCTCGACCCAGGTTTCGGGTTGGTCGGGCAAATTGAAAATCTGCCTTGGGTTGGTGTGCATCCTGGATATCAAGTCGTCGAACGTCAAGCGTCCGGCGTCGAGGGCCGTCAGCCAAAGCGGCAGCGCGGTCTCGAGGCCAGGAAAGCCCGGGGGCGGATTGTCTGAGTCCTTCTCTTCCAGGGTGTGGGGGGCGTGGTCAGTGGCGAAACAGTCGATGACGTCCAGGTTTGCCCACAGCGCGTCCACGTCGGCTTGGGTGGCGAGGCGCGGCCGGACTTCCATTCGCCCCGGGTGGGCAGGCACGAGGCCCGCCGCTACGGTTGCCGGAATATCTTCCTTTGATAAGAACATATGATGCGGACAGACCTCGCAGGTCACCTTGATGCCTTTTTCCTTGGCGGCTTTGATGAGCAGGATCTCTTCCTTTAACGAAATGTGCGCGATGTGGATGGGCCGGTCATAAATGGCGGCATACAGGATCGCGGCGGCCATGCTCCGGCTTTCGGCGTGCACAACGATGGGATATCCCTTCGGATATTTTTCGAAGTGCGGCATCCACAGCGTCATGTCGTCGAGGCGCAGTTGACCGAAGGTCATATCCAGATACATTTTCAACGCCGCGGCCCTAGGCGCGAGGGCGGCAGCCTCGTCCGCATTATCGGGTCCGGCGCCCACGTATTGGGCATAGTCGCAGCGCGCCTTCCCTTTGGCCGTGCCCAGCGCGAGGTCCATGGTGGCAGCGTCGAAAATGGGCGGCTGGGTATTCGGCATGGCCAGCACCATCGTGAATCCGCCGGCCAGCGCGGCGCAGGTGCCCGAGTCCCAATCTTCCTTGTGGGTGGCGCCGGGCTCGCGCAAGTGGACGTGCGGGTCGATCAGGCCAGGCAGTTTCAGCATTGAAACTCTCCCTCACCCCAGCCCTCTCCCCGCTTCGACAGGCTCAGCGCGTCGGCTGGGCGAGGGAGTCGCGAGGCAAAAAAAAGAGAGCCACGAGTGGCTCTCTTTAATGAACGGGGGAAGGAATTGCTGCTTTGCCGGCACCAGGCTGAGGGTCTCGCGGGAAGTGGTTGCACATCTCGCCCTATTCTATGCGCGCGGCTGATTCTGTCAAGAGGCGGGCCCATGATAACATGCGTCGCACCTCGGCCGCAAACACGAATGATATAATCCCGTTCACATTCGCGTGAGGAGATTTTCATGACGTACCAAAATATTCAAGTCCCCGCGGGCGGGGCAAAGATCACGATCAAGGACGGCAAACTGCAGGTGCCCGACAATCCCATCCTGCCGTTCGTCGAAGGCGACGGCACCGGCCGCGACATTTGGCACTCGGCGGTGCGGGTGTTCGACGCCGCGGTGGAAAAGGCTTACAAGGGCAAGCGCAAGATCCACTGGATGGAAGTATATGCGGGCGAGAAATCGTTCCGGAAGTTCAATAACTGGCTGCCCGACGAAACGACGGACGCCTTTCGCGAGTTCCTGGTGGGCATCAAGGGTCCGCTGACCACGCCGATCGGCGGCGGGATCCGCTCGCTGAACGTGGCCCTGCGCAAGATCCTCGACCTGTACGTGTGCTTGCGCCCGCTGCGCTACTTCGAGGGTGTGCCTTCGCCGGTCCGGCATCCCGAAAGAGTGAACATGGTGATCTTCCGCGAGAACACCGAGGATATCTACGCGGGGATCGAGTTCGCCCACGGAACCGAGGAAAACCAGAAGTTCAAGCAATTATTCAAAGACGAGTTCCCGAAGGAATACGCCAAGATCCGCTTCCCCGAGACGAGCGGCATCGGGCTGAAGCCGGTTTCGGTCGAGGGCACCGAGCGGCTGATACGGGCTGCGATCCGGTATGCACTGCAGTACAAACGCAGAAGCCTGAATCTGGTGCACAAAGGCAACATCATGAAGTTCACGGAAGGCGCATTCAAGGACTGGGGCTACGCGCTCGCCAAACGCGAATTCCGCGACCAGATCGTGACCGAACGCGAGACCTGGATCCTGGGCAACAAGGAACGGGACTCCGGCATGAGCGTGGAAGACAACGCCAAGGTCGTCGAGCCCGGCTTCAACATGATGTCGCCCGAACAGCAGAGCAGCGTCGTCAAGGAAGTGGAGGCGGGGTTGGCCCTGTGGCCGACCCACGGCGACGGCAAGTGGAAGTCGAAATTGCTGATCAAGGACTCGATCGCAGACGTGACCCTGCAGTTCGTGCTGGTCCGCCCGCAGGACTACGACGTGATCGCCACGATGAACCTGAACGGTGATTACCTGTCCGACGCGCTGGCGGCGCAGGTGGGCGGCATCGGCATCGCGCCGGGCGCGAACATCAACTATGAGACCGGACATGCCATCTTCGAGGCCACGCACGGCACGGCGCCGAAATATGCCGATCTGGACAAGGTCAATCCCGGTTCTGTGATCCTCTCCGGCGAGATGATGTTCCGCTACATGGGCTGGACGGAAGCCGCCGACTTGATCATCAAGGGGATCGAGGGCGCCATCCTGGCCCGGACTGTGACATTCGATTTCGCCCGCAACATGTCGGACGCCATCGAGGTCAAGTGTTCGGAGTTCGGCGGCGAGATCATCAAGTGGATGGATCGTGCTCCGCAGGCAGTCACCAATGCAAAAGGCGGAATGCGGAATGCAGGTGTCGGTGGACGGTTGACGGTTGGCGGCAGGCAGAAGGCAGCGGGGAAAAAGGCAGTGGGCAGAAAGGCAGTCAAGAAGGCAGGCGCGCGGAAGGCAGTGAAGAAAGCGGCACGCAAAAAGACCGCCCGAAAAAAATCCGGACGATAAGTTTACAGCCGAGGCTTTAGGTCTCGGCTGTTACTTATCGACATATGTCATTGCGAGTGACCTGACGGTGAGCTTACGCTCACCGCAGGGAGCGTACCACTTCGTGGCACTTTGGCAATCTCGGACTTCCAGGTGTGGTGAGATTGCCACGTCGCGCGCCTCCCTCCGCTTCGCTACAGGATGCTTCGCGATCGCAATGACGGGATAGCCTTTATAGTAAAATCATAACAGCGCGTCATGAAGAGATCGCCGAACTATTTGTCCTCAAGGAGGCCTCGATGGGCGTAAAAAGGAATGTCGGCTTGTTCACGGCATTAGGCTACAAAGGGGGAGCCACGATGTGGACGTACATCTTCCACCGCCTCGGCGGGGTGGCGTTATTCATCTTCTTTAGCATGTACATCCTGGTATTGGCGGGAGTGAGTCCCGTCAATACCATTTTTTATGACCGGTCCTTCCAGATCGTGATCCTTTTCCTGGGGTTATTTCACGCGATTAACGGGCTGCGCATCACGATGCTCGACCTGTGGCCCGCCGGGCTTGAGTACATGCCGCAGGCTGTCCGCGTGGAGGGAGTTGTGCTCTTGCTCGTCTACGGCTTCGTTCTATTTGTGATCCTGGGAGGCTGAAATGCAAGCTGTCAAACCAAGAACTCTGCCTTTATTCAAGCGCGGTCTAAACTTCGAGACCGCCATGTGGTTTCTGGCGCGCCTCTCGGTGCTGGCCATCTACGGTTTCATGCTGGCGGGCATCCTCGGCGGCCTGGTGGTCAGCGCGCAAACGCACACCAACCTGGCGGAGGTACTGCGCTGGGCGTTTTTCCCAAACCAGACGGGAAACCCGCTGGGCGCAATGCCTTGGGTCAGCATGCTCGCCAAGATAATGGTCATTGCATTTATCGCGGTAGTTTCCTGGCACGGGGTACACGGCATATTGGTGATAGCGGATGATTACATTGCAGACCTGACGGCGCAGCGTTGGTATCATAAAGCGATGATCGGATATGCGGTGGTGGTGAATGTCATCGCAGTTTACGTCATCTGGAAAGCATAACAGTTTTAACCACGAAGGACACTAAGGAGCACAAAGGCAAAGCCCTTCCAAATCTTCCAAGATTATCCACCTTCATGACCTTAGTGGTTAATTTTCCTGCACTTCGGAGCCTTCATTCATGGCAAATGTTCATCAATTTGACGTAGTGGTGGTCGGCGCGGGCGGCGCGGGGCTGATGGCCGGCCTGTATGCTTCGCGCGGCGCCAACACGGCGATCATCAGCAAGATGTATCCCACGCGTTCGCACACCGGCGCGGCGCAGGGCGGCATCTCGGCTGCGCTCGGCAACTATGAGGAAGACAAGCCGGAATGGCACACGTACGACACAGTCAAGGGCTCGGACTACCTGGGCGACCAGGATGCGATCGAGTTCATGTGCAACGAGGCCATCGAGGCGGTGCTCGAGCTCGAACACATGGGCCTGCCGTTTGATCGTACACCCGAGGGCAAGATCTCGCAGCGTCCGTTCGGCGGGCACACCAACAACGAGACGGGCAAACCCGTCCGGCGCGCCTGCCATGCTGCGGACCGCACCGGGCACATGATCCTGCAAACGCTCTACCAGCAGTGCCTGAAGAACAAAGTCAACTTCTTCGACGAGTACCAGGTGCTCGACCTGCTCATCGTGAACGGCAGGGCGGCAGGCATCGTGGCGGTGCAACTCGCCACCGGCGAACTGCACACCTTCCATGCCAAGTCCGTGATCATCGCCACCGGCGGCCACGGCCGCCTCTTCGAGGTGACCTCGAACGCGTACGCCTATACCGGCGACGGCGCGGCGATGCTCCTGCGACGCGGCCTGCCGCTCGAAGACATGGAATTCTTCCAGTTCCATCCCACCGGCATTTACAAACTCGGCATCCTGATCACCGAAGGCGTGCGCGGCGAAGGCGGCGTGCTGATCAACGGCCAGGGCGAGCGCTTCATGCCGAAGTACGCGCCAACCGTCAAGGACCTGGCCTCGCGGGACGTCGTCTCACGGGCCATCTACACCGAGATCCGGGAGGGACGCGGTGTCAACGGGCAGAACTATGTCTATCTCGACATCCGGCCCGAATCGGTCAACCAGTACGCGGCCCTGGACGGACGCACCAACCCGGACGGCACGCCCTACACGATCACTGCCGAACAAGTACTTAAGAAGATCCCGGACATCATTGATTTTTGCCGCGTCTACCTGGGTGTGGATCCGGTCAAGCAACTCATGCCCACCCAGCCTACGGCGCATTACACCATGGGCGGCATTCCCACGAACAAGTTCGGCGAGGTCGTGATCGACGGCCAGAACACCGTCTTCCCAGGGCTGTATGCAGCGGGCGAGTGCGCGTGCGTCTCGGTCCACGGTGCAAACCGCCTCGGCACTAATTCGTTGCTGGACCTGGTCGTCTTCGGAAAGCATGCGGGGCTGCGCGCGGCCGAGCACGCGAACCAGGCTGATTTTGAAAAATTGCCCGCCGACGCGGAGGCGGAGGCCCGGTCCCAACTGGAGGCACTCCGCAACGGATCCGGCAAGGAGAACGCCTACGACATCAATCGCGAGATGCAAAAGGTCATGTTCGCGGACGTCGGCATTTATCGGAACGAAAAGGGCATGCAGGAAGCCATCCAGAAGGTGAAGTCCTTGAAGGAACGCGTCCAGCATGTGCGCGTCTCGGACACGGGCAGAATCTTCAACACCGAGCTGCTCAATGCCTGGGAGCTGCGCAACATGCTCGAAGTGGCGGAAGTGGTGGCCGCATGCGCGCTGAACCGCAAGGAATCACGCGGTGGACATTCACGCGAAGATTATCCCGAACGCGATGACCAGGAATGGCTGAAACACACGCTGGTCCGTTATCAGGATGGCAAGGTCAAGATCGACTACAAACCGGTGGTGATCACGAAGTATCAGCCGAAAAAGAGAGTTTACTAGTTTTTCGACCTCACCCATCCCCTCCCGCCCCTTCGGGGCACCCTCCCCTTCCCTCTCCCGCGGGAGAGGGAAGGGGAGG
>DASXQN010000033.1:0-2894 GCA_036507155.1 Anaerolineales bacterium | reverse complement strand
GTTGGCGGAAAACCACGGCGCCGAAATACACAAGAATGAAAAGGTACTTGAAGTTCTACCGGCAGCGAGTGGCGTAACGGTCAGAACATCTGTCAACCAGTACACTGCAGATAAGCTGGTTGTATCCGCAGGCTCCTGGATAAGTTCATTCATCGGCCAGGATCTTGCTTCATTGTTCAAAGTGTACCGGCAAGTGCTCTACTGGTTTGATGTGAAGGACTCCGTTGACGACTATTCACCAGGAAACTTTCCCGTCTTCATCTGGATGTTTGGTAGTCATCACGACGATTTCATCTACGGGCTACCTGGGATCGACGGGCCTGCCGGCGGAATCAAGGTGGCTTCCGAACAGCACATGGTTGACACCAACGCGAATGACGTTGATAGGGAAGTGAAGGAACAAGAGATAACCGAAATGTATCGAAAATACATTCGCGCGAGATTGCCAGGCGTGAGTAGCAAATGTATTAAGACCGCTGTCTGTTTATATACCAGCACTCCGGATTCCGGATTTGTGATCGATTTTCACCCGCAAAATCGGAATGTCCTTATTGTTTCCCCATGCTCGGGACACGGTTTCAAGCACTCAGCAGCGATCGGAGAGATCGTGGCAGAGCTGATAACGGACGGCCGAAGCCAGTTGGATATCAGCAAATTCAGGATCGATCGATTTTCCGAGGGTTAAGCCTGAGTGGGGCATCAATATACTTGACCCATCCATCGGCGAAGACATGGTCCCAGGAGCGGAATCAACGCTTGCCCGCGGCAGCGGCTTGCGCGGACTCGCGTGCGCGGTCGAGCACATAGGCCTGAATCATCCGCACCTGTGCCGGCGTGAGGTCGTCTGCAAACGACGGCATACCGGTCTTCGCCTTCGAGCCTTCCCGCACGATCTGCTCGAATATCCCGTGCGTGACTGCAGTGGAATAGCGCAGGTCCGGGACCAGGGGACTGCTAGTGACATTGGCGCCATGGCAGGCGAAGCAAAACGTGTCGTACAGCACGTGTCCGTCTTCGATATCTTTTGGCGTTGCCGCGATCTGAGTAGTGGGCATGGGAACCGGCTTGACTGGCTGTTCATAGCGAGGCAGCGTTGCAGTACCACCCAGTGCAAAGACCACGAGGCGTCCGGGCGCGACCTTTCCACTACCGAGCGGACTAGTCATGAGAACAGAGGGCCCACCCCAGCCTGCCAATACAGCGACGTACTGGGTGTCGGCAACCGAGTACGTCATCGGCGCCGCCGCGATGCCGATCCCGGTGTCGAATTCCCAGAGCAGCTTGCCATCGGTCGCCCGGTAGGCGCGAAACTGGCCATCGGCACGCCCCTGGAAGACAAGATTGCCGGCTGTGCTCAGCGTTCCGCCGCTCTGCGGGTCCGGGTGCTCGACGCGCCAAACCTCGCGCTGCGCCACCGGATCCCAAGCCACCAGCGATCCGCTGCTTTTCATCGACAGCCATTTTGGGATAACCGGGCCTCGGTACCGGACGTCATTTCCGATTGTCACGAAGCGGAGATTTACAGGTGATTGGCGATCCACCACGTGCATAAACGCTGCATCCACGGCGGGGAAATACACCAGCCCAGTCGTAGGATTGAATGACATCGGATTCCAGTTGTGCCCCCCTGCCGGGCCCGGCGTCACGATGGTCGCGTCCTTTAATTGCCGGGCGGCAGGTACCTCGATGGGACGCCCCGTTGTATCGATGCCGGTCGCCCAGGTGATCGGAGTAAACGTGCGTGCAGAGATAAGTTGTCCGGTCTCGCGGTCCAGAACGTAGAAGAAACCGTTCTTGTTGGCTTGCATGATCACGCGCCGCAGCCGGCCGTCGATGGTGAGATCCGCCAGCATGAGCGGCTGCGTGGCATCGTAGTCCCAACTGTCACCCGGCGTGGTTTGGTAATGCCAGACCTGTTCGCCGTTGTCGGCGCGGACCGCGACGATCGACGACACGTAGAGATTGTCGCCGGTTCCCCGCAGATCTGGATACCAGGGGGCGCCGTTGCCCGTGCCAAAGAAGACGAGATCGAGGTCCGGGTCGTACACGATCGGATCCCACGCGCTGCCGCCGCCGCCTACCTTCCACCATTCGCCGGACCAGGTAGCCGCGGCTCGCCGCATCGCTTCGGACTCGAACGGCTTGGACGGATCCCCCGGCACGATGTATGTGCGCCAGGCGAGCTTCCCGGTGTCCGCGTCATACGCGGAGACAAAACCGCGGACCGCGTACTCCGACCCGGCGTTTCCGATGATCACGCGTCCCTTGGCGATGCGTGGCGCGCCTGTGATCGCATACGGTCCGCCCTTGGGTGTCGTTTGAACTTCCCACGCGAGCGAGCCGGTCTTCGCATCGATGGCGACGAGCCGGCCGTCGAGCGTGCCCACGTACACGCGCCCGTGGTAGAGCGCCGGCCCGCGGTTGACAACATCGCAACAGACGAATTTGGCGTGTTCTTTGGGAACTTCTGGATCGTAGGTCCAGAGCAGGCGGCCTGTCCGCGCATCAACGGCATACGCGATGCTCCACGCGCCGGTCGTGTAAAGCACGCCGTCCCTCACCAGAGAGGTCGCTTCCAGTCCGCGCAGGGTCGACAAATCCAGCGACCATGCCAGACCGAGACGGCCGACGCTCTGCTCGTCAATCTGCCGCAAGGGGCTGAAGCGCTGCTCCGAGTACGTGCGGCCGTATGTGATCCAGTCGCCGGCGTCGGCGTCCGCCGATTGGAGCGCAGCGTCGTCGACCTCACGGACCTCCGGGGCCGGCTGACAGCCGGCGGTCGTAACGATGAGCCACGCCGAAGTTGCGAACAGGATCAGGAACCGTAAGCGTGAAATTCTCGTGCCCTTGTGGAGCGTCATACGAAAGCCCCCTTTCTGCGATCAATCTGAGCC
>DASXQN010000032.1:0-3522 GCA_036507155.1 Anaerolineales bacterium | reverse complement strand
AGTCGTCAGAGAAGAAAAGGAGTTGTAAGAATGTGGCGTCCGAGCGGTATCGAACTGATCGTTATCCTGGTGATCGTGATCATCCTCTTTGGGCCGGGCCGCATCGGCAAGGTCGCCGGTGAACTCGGCAAAGGCATCCGCTCTTTTCGTGAAGGACTGAGCGGTTCTCCGGAAGAGAAATCCGAAGAGACCAAGGAAGAAACCAAATAAAGACTGGCTCCGCAAGGAGCCAGTCTTTTTGTTTCATCATGCGGCAGCGAGCTGCGCCGCCAGAGCGTCTGCTTGCGTTACCGGCTGACGGCACACAAAGCCTTCACACACATATGCCGCGGACACGCCATTCACCAGCGGACGATCCGCCAGCAGCGGCGGCGCTGAGCTCGAAGGCGGGTATCCTGCGGCGGCCACGACCATATTCGGCCGGTAGACTGACCGAACCGTCTGCAGCATGTTCTTGAAGTTCGGCGCGTCCTGGCTGCCTACGAGCGCCACCTGCTTGATAGCGGCCAAGGCGAGATCTGCCGCGGATAGCCAGCGCGCGTAGGATGTGGGGTAGCGTGCAGCCGCGTCCGCGGCCAGAGCAAGTGTCTCCTCTGCGAGGTCCCGGTATTCGCCGCGATCCGTGAATGCGGCCAATTTCAGAAGAGCTTCGGCGGCCAGCGCATTGCCGGACGGCGTAGCGCTATCCTGCAGGTCTTTGGGCCGGATAAGCAGCAGCTCGCCGTCGGCGGGCGTATCGAAGAAGCCGCCGGCCGGATCGCGAAAGCGTCCGATCATCTCATCTGCGAGCCGCTGAGCAGCGTTGAACCAAGCATCATCGAAATCCGTCTGGTACGACTCGAGCAGCGCAAGAATCAGCGCGGCGTAATCTTCGAGGAATACCTCGCGGGTAGCCTGCCCATCTCGCCAGCTTCGTCGAAGTTTGCCATCCTGCATAAGTGACTCCAACAAGAAGTGGGCGGTGCGCGTAGCCACGGAAAGATACTTCGATTCGCCGAACACACGCGCGGCCTCGGCGAACGCGGTCAGCATGAGGCCATTCCAGCTTGTGAGAATCTTATCGTCCGTGCCGGGGCGGACCCGGACTGCGCGCGCAGCGAGCAACCGGGCCTGGATCGCGCTCAACTTAACGGGAACAGCCTCGGGGTCGAGCTTGAAGCGGGCGGCGAGCGAACCGTCGTCCAGCGCGCGCTGCAGGATGGTCTTGCCCTCCCAATTGCCGGACGGCGTCAGCCCGTATGCGGCCCTAACGAATTCGAATTCTGCCTCGTCCGGGATGGCAGCGCGAATTTCATCGATGGTCCAGACGTAGTATTTTCCTTCCACGCCCTCGGAGTCCGCATCCAGGCTCGAATAGAATCCGCCCTGCGGATGGCTCAGCTCGCGCAACACGAAGTCGAGGGTCTCTTCGGCCACTCGGCGAAACTCGGCTTCGCCCGTTACCTGCCACGCATGCAGGTACACCAGAGATAATTGGGCGTTATCGTAAAGCATCTTTTCGAAGTGCGGCACGCGCCAGCTATTGTCGGTGGAGTAGCGCGAGAAGCCTCCGCCCACCACATCGTACATTCCTCCGCGTGCCATCGCTCGCAGCGCATGGGTGACCAGCTTCAGATACTCCGCGCGCCGATCCGGATTTGCGAGGGCCCGCCGCAGCATGAACTCGAGACTCATCGGCTGCGGAAATTTCGGTGCGCGGCCCCAGCCGCCAAAACTCCAATCGTAGGATGCGAGCAACGCCTCTGCGCTGCCATCCAGCGATTGCAATGTGAAGGATGCCGTCGAAGCCGCGATCGTTCGCTCTTGAAGTCTTGTGAGAATTTCGCCGCCGATCCGCAGGATCTCGGCGCGCTCTGACCGCCAGGCCTTTGCGAGCCCATTGAGCAGGTCTTTGAAGGATGGCATGTTGTAGCGCGGGACCGGCGGAAAATAGGTGCCGGAATAAAAGGGCTGCAGATCGGGAGTCAGAAATACCGACATCGGCCATCCGCCGGAGCCGGTCATGGCCGTCACTGCCTGCATATAAATTCCATCCAGGTCTGGACGCTCCTCGCGATCCACCTTGATGCACACGAACTGAGCGTTCATCAGCGCGGCGGTCTCGGGATCTTCGAAAGACTCGTGCGCCATTACATGGCACCAATGGCAGGCTGCGTACCCGATCGAGAGAAAGATGGGTTTGTCCTCCGCTCGCGCCCGGGCAAGCGCTTCGTCGCTCCATGGATACCAATCCACAGGATTGTGCGCGTGCTGAAGGAGGTATGGGGAAGTGGAGGTACTCAGGCGATTTGTCATGGTGATCTGCAATTGCCGCTTGGATTATACAAGAGGACCCGATCATGTCGATCGACGGGCCACAGCCAGCGCGGCTTAAATAAGAAACGGTCCATCCGGAGACAGACCGTTTCGGTCAGTTTGGTCTTCTCTTAGTTAGCGTAGGCGGTGTCGTGGATGCCGGTCAGCGCGTCCCACAGGGCCTGCGCCATCAGATCGCAGGCCGCTCGGGCCTGGATCTGCTCGGCGGGTGAAAGCGATTCGAGCGCCGCGAGGATCTTTTCGGATTCATGCCAGTTGGCCGAGTGGACCTCAAAGTAAGGCTCGACCTGCGCGGGCAGCGCGTAATGGGTCCGCAGACCCTCCAGCTTGGATTGTGCAGTCGCGGGCTGTTGTGCTTCGAACGCGTACATGGCGCCCAACGCGGTCGCCGGTTTGGCAAACAGCTCTGCCGCGGTTTCGATCAGCGCGCGCGTCTGCTCGATTTGCGGCTCGGCGACTTGCGTGCCGAGGGCAGCGGCGAAGCCCTCCCACATGACGGCATGCTCTTGTTCTTCGCGCGCGGTCTCTGCATCGTGCAGAGTGGTCCAGCCATCAGACAGGGTGGAGATGAAGCTGCCGTATTCGCTCGCGTAAACCTTCAACGCCTCGACCGGGAGAGTGCCCATGCTCCAGGCCTGGTAGAACGGGTGCTTGAGCAGATTCCATTTTTCAAGAATCGGGTCAAGTTGTTTTTTGATTCGCATGTTCTCTTCCTCCTAAGAAAGATATCGACAATCTTACTCCAATTTGCTGCAATGCAGAAGGGCAATGCGCGTATGAGTCGTGTTAGCGCGGTCGTGCGCGCGCAGCATTCCCATGGCCTTGACGAAACTTATTTGATCCTGACGCTTACTTTGAAGTTGACCACCTGGCCGCCTTGAGGTACGACCTCGATGATGTAGTCTTGAGTCGATGGCAGCGTCATGCTGAAATCAGTTACGCCATTCTGCGCGCGCGCGTAGGGCTGTCCGTCCGTAAAGCCCCAGATCGTGAGGGCGGCCACGTCCGGGGACGTATCCACCTCGACGTCCATCTTCTGCCCGGCCGACGCGCGCGCCACATACGTTACGGCATACCCGCCGACAGTCTGCCCGCTGAGCGTAACTTTGGTCTGTCCTGCGCCGAACTGGATGCGGGCGGCGATGATCAAATTGAGCGTGAAATTCTGGGCGCTCCCACCGCCGGTAAGCCCGAAGTAATAATCCT
>DASXQN010000031.1:0-2662 GCA_036507155.1 Anaerolineales bacterium | reverse complement strand
TCGATAATGCGGCTGAAGTAGTTCAGGCCGAGTCGCGCCCGCTCCGCCAGGTCGAGGGTGTCCGGCACTTGGGCCTTGTAGGTGCTTCCGCGCGTTGCCGGTGCGTTCAGGGGCTCCTGGCCCGCTTCCTCGCGCACGGCCGCACGCGCCTGCGAACTTGTGGACGCCGACCGCGTCAGGACGGCGCCCGCCGCCCCCCGCGCGGAGCGCCCGATGAAAGAGCGGCGGTTCATACTGGTGTGCCTCCCCCGGCCGGCAATGCGAATTCGGTTGCATTCTGTATTTCGTCGGTATTATACGGTAATCACAGGCAGCAGCTATCATATCGCTGAACGGCGGTCTACACCAAAGGGATTTACAGACAGATCCTGTCTGTCGAAAGGGGCGGGTATCCTATGGACCTCATCACGCGACTCTTTCTGTTGGCGCTCGCCGCAGGCTGGCAGATCGCCGCGCCGGCCGTCGAGCCCGGATTCACCAGCCTTTTCAATGGCAAGGACTTCACGGGCTGGAAGATCGGCGGTCCGGCAGAATCCTTCACGATCCAGGACGGCGCGATCGTTGCCAAAGGCGCGACGAGCCACTGTTACTACGACGGCGGCTTCCGCAACCACAGTTTCCGCAATTTCGAGCTGAAGGTGGACATCATGACGCGCGCCGGTTCGAATGGCGGTGTCTACGTCCTGACCGAGTTTCAGGAAAGCGGCGGGAGCGTCCGCGCCACGGGCCGGTTCCCCTCGAAGGGCTTTGAGATACAGGTAAACAACTCGCACACCGACCGCATCCGAACCGGCAGCCTGTATCACGTGCTTGACATTTTGGACGAGTCGCCGGCGAAGGACGACGAATGGTTCACCGAGCACATCACCGTCAAAGGCGACACCATCACGGTCAAGGTGAACGACAAGCAGGTGGTCGAATGGACGCAGCCGCAGGACTGGAACGGCGGGCGCGAAGGCCCCGGCCGCAAGATCACTGGCCCGGGTACGATCGCGCTTCAGGGCCACGATCCGAAGAGCACCGTGTACTACAAGAACATCCGTATCAAGCCGCTAGATTGACGACGGGTGACCCACGTGACCGGAGCGTGACTGTATAGTACAGGTTCTCGTGGTCATGTTAGACTTCGTGCCCCAGTGTTGAGGCCGAAATGAGTAGTCCGCATTCAGAGCAGGCCGTGCGCTTGCCGACGCAGGCTTTGCGCCCCTTCATTGCGCGCTATGCCGGCTACTGCGCTCAGGGGCTGCCGCCGGGTACGCATGCCGGACTACCCTCGCGTCACGTCCATCTCATAATTGGCCTGGGCAGTCCGATTGACATCATTCGAATGCCAAGCGAGACACAAAAACCGGGCGCGTTTGCGGCTTTTGTAAGTGGCCTTCAAGACGCGCCCGCGACGGTGCGCCACGACGGCAATCTCCGTGGTCTGCATGTGTTTCTGACGCCTCTCGGCGTTCGCGCGATCCTGGGCGCCTCCAGCCCCGAGCTGGTGTCGCGAGTCGTCGATTTTTCCGACCTCTGGGGACTAGAGGTCGGTGATTTGGTCGAGCGGCTCATGGCCGCCGGCACATGGGAGCAACGCTTCAAGATCCTCGATGCGGTATTCGTGCGGGCGCTGCGCCCGACCGCAGCGCCCCGGCGGGAACTCGCCTGGGCGTGGGGCAGGCTCGTGCAAGCGCACGGATGTATGCCGATCCAACGGCTCGCCCATGAACTCGGTTGGAGCCGGCGCCACTTCAGCGAGCGGTTCCGCACCGAGCTCGGTGTGACGCCCAAGACTGCGGCGCGGATCTTTCGTTTTGAGCGTGCTTGCCGATTGATCAAGGACGAGCGGCCGAGCCTTGCCGAGCTCGCTTACGCGTGCGGCTACCATGACCAGGCACACATGACACGCGAATGGAATGCGCTTGCCGGCTGCACACCCGGAATCTGGATCGCCAGGGAGCTCCCATTTGTACAAGACTATGAGCTGTCGGGCAGGGATGATGAGCCGGTCCACGCTTAAGGAGCGTACAATGAAACTGAATCCCCAACTAGCTTTCAACGGTCAATGCGAGGCCGCGTTCAAGCTTTATGAACGATGTCTGGGCGGCAAGATCACATTCATGCTCACATGGGGCAATTCGCCCATGGCAGATCAGGCGCCAGCAGAATGGGGCGATAAGATCTGTCATGCGACTCTCACAGTCGGCGATAACCTCCTGGCAGGTTCCGACCCCGCTCCCGGGCAGTATGAACAACCGAAGGGCTTCTCCGTGCTGCTTGGCCTCAATGACCCTGCGGATGCAGAGCGCATATTCCATGCGCTGGCGGAGAACGGAACGGTGCAAATGCCAATCCAGAAGACCTTCTGGGCCGTCCGGTTTGGCGTGCTTGTGGATCAATTCGGCATACCCTGGGCGATCAACTGCGAACAAGCGCCCTGAAGCCGCAAGCTGCTCTTGAGCCGCTGGCGGCGTCGAGTCCTGATCTGCTTCTTCGTCTAGGATACTACATCTGGCGCAATGGGCTCGACAGTGACGTCGTCACCATCAGGGCCGCGCTCCTTGTGCTGAGCAAAGGTTATCCTATTCTTCCCGTCCCAGTGCCAAATAATCACCACCGTATCCCAGCCTGGATCAGCCCAGGTAAAGTCTAGGTCAATGAAATCTACCCATCGATA
>DASXQN010000030.1:0-13537 GCA_036507155.1 Anaerolineales bacterium | reverse complement strand
CGATGGCACGCCGCTCACCGCGGACGACTCGGTCTACGCGTACACCCTGGCCGCGGACGCCGCCACGCCGGTCTCGACCTATCTGCTCGATCGCACACAGACCTATGAAGCCGCGGACGCGCACACGCTGCAGTGGTTTGGCAAGCCTGGATTTATCGATCCCACCTATTTCACCAATATCTGGCAGCCCGCACCGAAACATCTATGGGGCCAGTTCTCGCCTGCCGAGCTGCTGCAAACTGACATCTCATCGCGCACGCCAGCCGGCTGGGGCCCCTACGTGATCCAGGAATGGCTGCCGGCTGACCACATCACGCTGACGCGCAATCCATATTACTTCCGCCTGACCGACGGCTTCCCGAAATTCGACACGCTGACCTTTCGCTTCATCGCCGATCCGAACACGGCCATCAGTGAATTGACCGCCGGTCGCTGTGACGTGCTCGATCCCACCGTCCGCCTGGACGGGCAGGCCGCGCTGCTGCAGGAGATGCAGGCGAGCGCGCAGGCGCAGGCCAAATTTGCGCCGGGCATGACCATTGAATGGCTCGGCATCGGCATCAAACCTGCTACATACGACGACGGCTACGATACGCTGTTTGCCAAGGACCGCGCGGATATTTTCGGCGACCTGCGTACACGCCAGGGTCTGGCATACTGCCTCGACCGGCAGAAGGTCGTCGATACCGTTCTTTTCGGCCTGACGAGCGTGCCGAATACCTATTTACCGCCGGAGCATCCGCTTTACAACATTGCATCGACGGCCTATGCGTTCAACCCGGCGGCCGGCATTCAACTGCTCGAAGAGGCCGGCTGGAAGGACACCGATGGCAATCCGGCCACGCCGCGCCAGGCGGTGGCCGTCAAGAACGTCGGCGCGGGCACGCAGCTGCTGCTCAATTACTACACCACCACGGCCACGCAGCGCCGGCAGGTGACGGACATCCTGACCCAGTCGCTGGCGCAATGCGGCGTGGGCCTGAACGTGCAGTACTTCTCGCAGAACGATCTGTACGCGCCCGGCCCGGACGGCCCGCTGTTCGGCCGCCGCTTCGATCTGAGCGAATATGCCATGGGCGTGGTCGGGATCGAGCCGCCCTGTACCTGGTTCACGGGCGCTGAAATTCCGAACACAGCCGATCACTGGATTGGCACCAACGTCACCGGCTACCAGAGCGCGGCCTACGACGCGGCCTGCCGCGCCGCCCGCCTGTCCCTTCCGGACGAGCCCGCCTACAGCGCGTCGTATCGCGAGACGCAGGGCATCTTCTCGTCCGACCTGCCGGCCATCCCGCTGTATTTCCGGCTGCGCACCGCCGCGGCTCGGCCCGATTTCTGTCACTTCGACCTGGATCCCTCGGCCAACCCGCTCTGGAACATCGAAGCCTTCGACTACGGCCCGTCTTGCCAGAATTGAAATATGTCATTGCGAGGAGCCGCACGGCGGCAACGAAGCAATCTCCTCGCCATAACCCATATCCAACAGATCAAGTAATGCTTCGTCGATTCCTCGGCGCGGCCCTGCTATTCCTGGCCCTCGCCTCATGCGCGGCGCCCGCGCCTGCGACCGTTACCCCGGCCGCCTCGCCCGCCCCGACGACCATATCCCACGCTGAGGAGATCCGCTTTGCATTGGTCGGACAGCCGACCGATGTCAACGTGTGGTCCCTGTTCGATGAGAGCGGCGCAAGCTACGCCAACTATGCCCTGCACTCGGACGCGAACCCGCGTCTGTACCGACTGTCCATTCCCGAACGAGAGTTTGAAGCATTCATTGCGGATGGCATGCCCTCGGTTGTCACACAAGAGGGTGAGTATTATGTCGCCACAGTCAAGCTGCAACCGGGCTTGAAGTGGAGCGACGGTACGCCTCTCACCGCACAGGACGCGGCCTTCACGATCAACACCGCGCTGGCGTTTCATCTCAGCTATGACTGGCTATCCGCCTACAACCCCGACTTGCTCGCGCGCGTCGAAGCTGTGGACGATGTCACGCTCAAGTTCTTCTTCCAGGCTCCATTCAACGTAGGGGACTGGCAGTACGGCGCACTGCAGGGACCGATCGTCAGCCAGGCGTACTGGTCCTCAAGAGTTTTGGAAGCAGTTGCACTGCTTCCACCTGCCGACCTGGTCAGCTCGCTCGAAAAGACCAAGGCCGAGGCGGCAACCCTGCAGGCGCGCATCGACGCGGACAACGCGCAACTGCTCACCACGCAGGTCAATACCCCGACCTATACCGAACTGAGCGCGCGCGTTACCCGCAACCAGAACGAGCTCAATTCGTTGAACTTCCACCTGGTCAAATTTCAGGATGAATACGACGCGGCGCTGAATGCGTCCCGCGCCGCGCTCTTTGCCCTCGCTGATGATGGCGAACCGACCTTCGGTCCGTTCCTGCGCGCGACGCAAAGCGGCGAGACGTACACGCGTGAAGTGAATCCGCTCTATCCATTCGAGCAGCCCAATTTTTACCGCGCAGTGTACCGCCTCTTTGACGATCTTACTTCTGCGAACAATGCGTATCAACAGGCGAACGTTGATGTCGTCCTGAGTTTCTTCGGTGCAGCACAGGCACCGGTCGCCCCATACTATCCGACCAGTAGTACTTACTTTCTGGTCTTTAATCCGAAGCAGGCCGTGCTGGCGGAACCTAGCCTGCGCAAGGCCATCGCCTGCATCATGGGAATCTACGCGCCAACAGAGTTGCCCTTCGAAAGTTTTGCCCTCCAGGGGCCGTGGCAGAATGTTAAATCGCCTTCCCCGTGCTCGGACTTAACCAAGCAGGAGAAGATCCAAAGCGCGGTGGGGATTCTCACGGCCACCGGCTACTCCTGGCTGCAAGAGCCGACTTCCGAGCAGGCAGGAAGTGGTTTAGTGCTTCCGAATGGCCGGCCTTTTCCGCAGCTCGGTCTACTTACGATCCTTCCCGAATATGATCGACCAAGGGCGAACGCGGCAATACCCATTCATTTACAATTGCAATATCTGGGTATCCCTGTGAACATTGATGCAACCACGCCTGACACTCTTCGCTATGCGGTCTACAGCAGCGGCGACTACGACATGGCGATCCTCGGCTATCGTGTCAGCGCGTATCCCGGTTACCTGTGTGAATGGTTCCAGACGCCGAGTCCCTTCGAGTATGGCAGCGACAGGCTCAAGTCCGCGTGCCAGACGATGACCACGACCGCCGATCTCGAGACGGCGCGGCACGCGTCAAATGAGGTGCAGTCCATATTGCTGGAGGATCTGCCCTTCATTCCGCTTTATCAAGTCTTGAGATATGAAGCCTATCAGAATGTCACCTATCCATTCGATAGCGTGCTGGATGGGATCTCGGGCCTGTACGGCGCGCCGTCGCTGGCGATCCCGGCGCCGTAGGGATCGTTAAGCACCTGGTCCTTGCATCGTTTTTCACCTTCGTGCTCCTTCGTGTCCATCGTGGTTAAGACCGATGCACCTGGGTAAGGCAGTATAATCAACCAATGCCAACCAGCGATACCAAGCCCTTATTGGAAGTTATCAATCTAAAGACATACTTCTACACCGAGGACGGCGTGCTGCGTGCCGTGGACGGTGTGAGTTTCGAGGTCTATCCCGGCGAAGTGCTCGGCCTGGTCGGTGAATCCGGCTGCGGCAAGAGCGTCACCTCGCTGTCGATCATGCGCCTGATCGCCGCGCCCGGCAAGGTGGTCGACGGGAAGATCCTGCTGGACGGCGTCAACCTCCTGGAGCTGCCCGAAAGCGAAATGATCAAGATGCGCGGCAACCGCATCTCGATGATCTTCCAACAGCCGCAGACCGCGTTGAATCCCGTCTTCAAGATCAACGATCAGATCGCCGAAGTGCTGGATATCCACCAGGATTTCGGGAAGGAAGCCGGCAAGCGCCGCGCGGTGGAGCTGCTCAAGATGGTGGGCATTCCGGATGCGGAGCGCCGCTCCGAATCCTATCCGCACGAACTCTCGGGCGGCATGGCCCAGCGCGTCATGATCGCCATGGCGCTGGCCTGCGTGCCCGAACTGTTGATCGCCGACGAACCGACCACCGCGCTGGACGTCACCATTCAAGCGCAGATCCTGGACCTTATGCGCGACCTGCGCGAGCGTATGGGCACGTCGGTCATTTTGATCACACACGACCTGGGCGTCATCGCCGAGATGGCCGAACGCGTGGCCGTCATGTACGCCGGCGAGATCGTCGAGCAGGCGGACGTCAACTCGCTGTTCGATCAACCCCTGCATCCTTACACCCAGGGACTGATCGGCTCGATCCCGATCCTGGGCGAGATCAAGGATCAGTTGGAGGTCATCCCCGGCTCCGTGCCGAATCTCGTCAACCTGCCGCCGGGCTGCCGCTTCGCGCCGCGCTGCTCGGCGCGCGAGAAGTTCGGCTTGAAGATATGCACCGAGGTGAAGCCGGAGCTTGAGGAAGCCAGGCCTGGACATCTCGTGCGCTGCTGGCTGTATCAGAATGCGGAGGGGCACAAAGCCCCGCTGAAGGCGCGCTAAACCGTGGTATCCGTAGTAAGAATGTCCAAGGAAACAAGCCCCGGCGTGAACGAGGATCTCGTTCAGGTCGAGCATCTCGTTAAGTATTTCCCCGTGCGAGCCGGATTGATGCAGCGCATCGTCAATTGGGTGCAGGCGGTGGACGACGTCAGCTTTACGGTGCGCAAGGGCGAGACGCTAGGACTGGTGGGCGAATCGGGCTGCGGCAAGACAACCGTCGGGCGGTCCATGCTGCGGCTCATCGAACCCACCTCCGGCTCGATCCGCTTCGACGGCAAGGACGTGCTGAGTCTCAAAGGTCGCCAGCTCAAGGAAGTCCGGCGCGACATGCAGATCATCTTTCAAGATCCGTATGCCTCGCTCGACCCGCGCGTCCCGATCGGCGAGTCCGTGATGGAAGGCTTGCACATCCACAACATCGGCACGCCAAAAGAACGCTTCGACATCATGCTGGATACGCTCAAGAAGGTGGGGCTCGAGCACTATCACGCCCGCCGTTACCCGCATGAATTTTCCGGCGGGCAGCGCCAGCGCATCGGTATCGCCCGCGCGCTGGCGCTGCGGCCGCGCTTCATCGTGTGCGATGAACCTGTCTCGGCGCTGGACGTGTCCATTCAATCGCAGGTCTTGAATATCCTTAAAGACCTGCAGCGCGAGTTCGGCCTCACGTACCTGTTCGTGGCCCATAACCTGAGCGTTGTCGAACACATCTCCGATCGCGTGGCGGTCATGTATCTGGGCAAAGTCGTCGAACTGACCGGCCGCGAGGAGTTGTACCGCCTGCCGCTGCATCCATATACGCAGGCGTTGATGTCGGCCATCCCCGTGCCCAACCCCAAGCTGAAACGCAAACGCACGGTCTTGAAAGGCGACGTGCCCAGCCCGCTCAACCCGCCCACAGGCTGCCGGTTCCATCCGCGCTGCCCGATCGCGGAAGCGGTCTGTTCGGTCGAAGAGCCTGCTTTTCGGGAGCTCAAACCGGGCCATTTTGTCGCCTGCCACTTCGCTGAGAAGTTTCTGTAAGGACAGGCGCCTGTCACCGGCTGGTAGAATCACCTGACGATGCCACCCACGATTTTGCTCGTCGACGACCAGCGCGATATCCTGCGCTTGCTGCACGCCACGCTGGACACGCTCGGCCACGAATTGGAGATCGTCGAGTGCCCCTCCGGCGAAGAGGCGCTGCTCGAGGCCTCGCGCCGGCACGTTGACCTGCTGGTAGCCGATTATCTTCTGCCGGGCATCAACGGCATCCAGTTGATGAGCAAGATCCGCGCCCGCCATCCGAACATCAAAGTGATCCTGATCACCGGCATGAGCAGCGACCGCAAGGCCCGCAACGAATTGCTCAACGCCGGCGCCATGGCCCTGTTCGACAAGCCCATCCCGCTGGCCGACTTCATGGACGCGGTGGAACGCGGCCTGGGCCTGGTGCGCACGATCTTCCCTCCCGAAACAGCCGACAAAGACGCGCCGAATCAAAACCGGCTCCCGGACCTGCTCGCCAATTTCCGGCAGGACATCAAGGCTGAGGCCTTGTTCCTGTTGAGCGGGCGCGGCCGCGTCCTGGCGCGCGCCGGCGGCCTGTACGACAGCAGCCTGGAAGTCTCGCTGCTGTCCGCATTGATGGCGATCTACAGCGCGGGTATGAAAGTCTCGAAGTTCATCCGGCAGGAAGCCTCGCAGCAATATCACGTTTTCAAAGGCGGCGATCAGGACCTGCTGTTGATCCCGGTCAATTCTTCATATGCGCTGCTGCTGGCGGGCAACGATCTCGTCACACCGGAACGACTCGCGCAGTCCGTCGCGGGCATGCAAGCCCTCGGCGCGGAAATTGAGAAGACCTTGAAGTCCATGGGCGTCACGCCGGAACCGCTCACCCAGGAAGCGTCGCCCGCGGCTGAAGCGCCGGCTTCCAAAAAGAAGAAGAAGACCAGCGAACTGAGCGGAGCGCCGGCCGAGCCGCCGTCCGCCGAGATGGAAGCGCTGCTAAAAGACGGGCCGAAGAAGAAGATCAAGTCCACGGAGATGGACACGTTCTGGGATGAGGCGGCCGAGAAGCACGCCAACGTGCCCACCAATCCTGACGTCATCTCGTACGAACAAGCCCGTCAGTTGGGCCTCGCACCTGGGGAACAAGAGAAATAGTCGCAGCTCGAAGAATCGTGACGACTTACCACAAAGACACGAAGTCACACACCTGCCGTGGCGGGCGGTGCCAGGGAAACGACCAAGCGAAAAAAACTTCGTGCCGTTGAGTCTTGCCGTCTCGCATGATTTGCTTAGCAAATCACGCGGGCCGCCGTTGCGGCGGCACGAACGGTGGTGGCTTTGTGGTCGATTTGCCGTTTGTCTCGCCTATTGCCGTATGATACAATCTTCCGGCACTGGGGCGTGGTGCAAGGGTAGCACACCAGCCTTTGGAGCTGTGGATCTTGGTTCGAATCCAGGCGCCCCAGCCTCTGTTGTACGGCCCGCGTCCCTCTCGAGGTCCCACGCGGCATGATTTCCCAACAGGCCCTACGCCTCCGAGTTTACCCCGCGCTGCGGGGCGGGACGTGAGCCTGTTTTTGTTTCCTTACTTCCCCTCTCCCTTTGGGAGAGGGTAGGGGTGAGGGAGTCGTAGGAGTCATCAACCATGAGAGTAACCGGCATCCTCCTTGCCGCAGGGCAAGGGACGCGCATGAAGTCCAGAATACCGAAGGTGTTGCATCCGATCGCGGGCAGGCCGATGATCTGGCACGCGCTGCAAGCCGTCCAGGCTGCCACGACCGAGAAACCGGTAGTTGTGGTGGGCGTCGGCGCGCAGGAAGTGACCACCTTCCTCGGCGATTCGGCGCGCACCGTCATGCAGGATCCGCCGCTTGGCACCGGCCATGCTGTCATGCAAGCCGCGTCATTGTTGAAGGGCCAGTCCGATTATGTCGTCGTCTGCTATTCGGACATGCCCTTGCTGCGCGGCGAGACGCTCAAGAAAATGGTCGATACACAAAAGGAAAATCCCGGCCCGCTCACCCTGCTGACGGTCGTGGCGGAGGACCCTCGCGGTTTCGGCCGCGTCGTGAGAAAAAAGGACGCGACCGTCGAGGCTGTTGTCGAGGAATATGTGGCCTCACCTGAACAATTGCAGATCAAGGAAATGAACGTCGGCGCATATTGTTTCTCCGCCGCATGGTTATGGGACGCGCTGCCCCGCATTCCGCTCTCCAAAAAGGGTGAATATTACCTGACCGATATCGTGGAGCTGGCCGTGCGGGAGGGCCTGCCGGTGCAGGCCACCGTCATGGAAGATCTCGAAGAGACGATCGGTATCAACACGCGCGTGCATCTGGCTGAGGTGGAGTCCGCCATGCGCCGGCGTATCAATCGCGAGCACATGTTGAACGGCGTGACGCTGCGCGATCCGGCCGCGACCTATATCGATGTGGGCGTGAGCATCGGGCAGGACACGCTGATCATGCCCAACACGTATCTGCAAGGGGAGACCCGCATCGGCGAGTCGAACGTCATCGGCCCCGACAGCCTCGTGCGTGATTCGCAGATCGGGAATGAATGCGCGGTCCTGGCTTCCGATCTGGAGGGCGCCGTGCTCGAAGATCACGTGCACATCGGACCGTTCGCGCGGCTGCGCAAAGGCGCCCACCTGGCACACGGCGTGCACATGGGCAACTTCGGCGAGGTCAAGGATTCGTACCTCGCGCCGGGCGTGAAGCTGGGACACTTCTCCTACATCGGCAACGCGCAGATCGGCGCGGGCACGAACATCGGCGCCGGCACGATTACCTGCAACTTCGACGGCGAAAAGAAACACCCGACTGAGATCGGCGAAGATGCGTTCATCGGATCGGACACGATGCTGGTGGCGCCCGTCAAGATCGGCGACCGGGCGCGTACGGGTGCGGGCGCGGTAGTGACCAAGGATGTGCCGCCCGATACGCTCGTGGCCGGCATGCCGGCGCGCGCGATCCGAAAGCTCGAACGCAAAACAAAGAAGAAGTAAGCATCGGCAATTGGCCGGAGATGAACAGAGATAAACATTCATCTCCATCCCTGTTCATCTCCGCTTATCGCTGTTGGTTTTTCCTTCCGTGTAGAGGGCACAATGACAAGCCTTTCCAAACAAGAACGCCAATCCCTGATCGATCTCGCCGGGGAAGCGCGCGCCCGGGCCTACGCACCGTATTCACATTACGCGGTGGGGGCTGCGCTGCAGACGAAGAGCGGACGCGTCTTCACCGGCGTCAACGTGGAGAATGCCGCCTATCCCACCACGATCTGCGCGGAGCGCGTGGCCGTCTTCAAAGCCGTCTCGGAGGGCGAACGCGAGTTCGCAGCGCTAGCGGTGGTGACTGACAACGGCGGCTCGCCTTGCGGGTCGTGCCGGCAGGTGCTGGCCGAGTTTGGCCTGGATACGACCGTGCTGATCGTCGACGGGCAAGGCAAGCTGATCAAGGAGATGACCGTGCAGCAGCTCTTGCCTGAGGCGTTTTCAACGAAAGATCTGCAGAAGTAGGTGATTAGGGAGTAGGGATTAGGGAATGGGTCTCGCGGAGACTTTCCCGGAGCACACTAATCTCCAATCTGCAATCTGCATTCTGCATTCTGCAATCACTTAACCCATGCCCGATTTCCGTTCCCTCCGCGCCGAGGCCGTCGTCCTGCGTCACAGCGATTGGGGCGAGGCAGACCGCCTGCTTACGTTGTACACGCGCCAAACGGGCAAAGTGCGCGCGATCGCCAAGGGAGCGCGCAAGGTGACCTCGCGCAAAGCGGGCCACATCGAACCGTTCACGCATGTCAATCTGCAGCTGGCCAAGGGCCGGGACTTGTTCATCGTGACGCAGGCCGAGACGATCGATTCTTACCAGCCGCTGCGCGAAGACCTCGGCCTGACCGGCTACGCCTCCTATATCCTTGAACTGCTCGACCGGTTCACATACGAAGATGAAATGGGAAATCCGGCGCTCTTCCGGCTGCTGACGGAGAGCCTGGCGCGCCTGGCAGCCAAAGCCGATCCCTGGCTGGTGATGCGCTTCTATGAAATGCGGCTGCTGGACGGATTGGGATTTCGTCCGCAGCTGTTTGTGTGCGCGAACTGCGGCCGTGAGATCCTGGCGGAGGATCAATTCTTCTCATACTCTGCGGGCGGCGTGATCTGTCCACGCTGCGGCGACGGCCTGCCGAACCTGATGCCCATCTCGATCGAGGCGCTCAAGTATCTGCGTCATTTCCAGCGCTCGAGCTACAGCGACGCGTCTCGTGCGCAGCCCAGCCCCGAGGTCCAGAAAGAGGCGGAGATCCTGATGCAGGGATATTTCACTTACTTGCTGGAACGCGAGCTCAACACGCCGGGCTTCATCAAACGCGTCAGATCGTGACCGCTACCTCATCCGCTGCGCCCAGTTGATCACGACGCGCGCCGATCCAGGCCGGATCATCCAGCCCATTCGCCGCCAGAAACCGCGTTGGAACCAGGGCCAGCGCAAACGATAGAAGATCTGCGTGATGGTCCAGCGCAGGACGAGCGCGCGGCCCAGCGCGCTGCGCAACAGCCTGCGCTTGTAGCTGCGCATCGAAAAGTCGCGCTTCTCGAATGCCTCGACGATCGCGTGCGCGGCGATCAGGCCGTATCCGAGCGCGATGCTGATGCCCTCCCCGAAGATCGGGTCCACGCCCGCCGCGTCGCCGGCCAGCAGAACACGCGGAGCGGAGAGCGGGCTGAACGGGCTGAACCAGCGGATCGGAAATCCCTTGATCTCGGCGTCCTGCAGATCGAATCCATGCCGCCCCATCTCGGCGGCCAGCGGCTCTTTCAACGCGGGCCGCGCCCCGTCCGCCAGGAGGTTCGTGTCATAGATACCCCAACAGCGCATCGGCAGGCCGTTGATCTGCGTCGGAAAGTCCCACGTGTAGCCCGCGATGCCGTCGGGGACACAGAAGAAGTCGAAGTAAGCGACGGTCGCCTGATGGCCGTCATTGCCGGCGATGGCGGGGGTAAGAACTTCGAGCAGCCGCGCGGTGTGAACCGGCGCATCCGGCAACACACAGCGCCGCGTGACGCCGTTCGAGCCGTCCGCGCCGACGACCACTTGTGCGCGAAACGCCCCGGCATCCGTTTCCACAATCACGCAATCCGCTTGCGCCTGCACACGTTTCACTGTTACCCCTTCCCGAATCTCTATTCCTCTCTCGCCTGCTTTTCCTGCCAACCACGCGTCGAATTCGTCTCGCCGGATCACGCGGATGATATGGGTCTGCTTGCGTCTTTCTCTATTTCTATTTTGGATCTTCGCGCCGCGCCCGGCAAAATCCATATGCGCCGCGGCGGCATCGGCATGCGGCACCTCGCGCACGTCCAGCCCGAGGCGCTCGAGGATCACCTCGGCGTCGTCGAGCAGACCGCCGGCGCATAGTTTTTGGCGCGGGTAATGTGCCTTCTCGATGATCAGGATGCGGGACGTCAGCTCCGGTGCAAGCTGGGCGAGATGCAGCGCGGTGGACAGTCCCGCGGGTCCGCCGCCCAGGATGAGAATGTCATGCCTTTGCGCATCGTGCGTTAGCATGCTGTGGCTCGGAATGACTTCGTCCATACTGCCCATTTAACCACAGTTGCGCCTGAGTAAGCGTTGCGAGATCCGCTTATAATCAACCCGCCGCGCGAAGGCCGCGTGCTGCGCGGCGGCGCCTGGGACCAGGATGATTTCAGCGTGCGCGTTTCATACCGCCTCAACGCCGCACCCTCGGATGTCTATTACACCTTTGGCTTTCGCTGCGCCAGCGATTCCGCGCCGTAACTGAAGTGCCTGGCACAGCACGATGCAGGCACTACCGGCAGCGAAGCATTGATGTTGCTCAAGAATTTGCTCCAAGAAAACCGACCGAACATGAACTGAACAGAAGCATCTTCGCCTCCTGCGCGCATCGGTGATCGCTGCTCAAAGCGGGAAATACATTTTGTGTACGGTATAATCCCATCGCATCCCCAATCATCAATCCTTAATCATCATTCCTCAATTCCTTCCCCATGCCCAAAGCCACGTTCCAATCCATCATCCTCAAACTTCAGTCTTTCTGGGCCGATAAAGGCTGTCTGATCACACAGCCTTACTATGCCCAGGTGGGCGCGGGCACGATGAACCCGGCCACCTTCTTGCGCGTGCTCGGCCCCGAGCCGTGGAACGTGGCCTACGTCGAGCCCTCGGTGCGGCCGGACGATGGGCGCTACGGCGAGAACCCCAACCGATTTCAACTGCATTATCAATATCAAGTCATCCTCAAGCCCGACCCTGGTAACCCGCAGGAACTCTATCTCGAGTCGCTCAAGGCGCTGGGAATCGATCCGCGCCAGCATGACATCCGCTTCGTGGAAGACAACTGGGAACAACCCGCCATCTCCGCCTGGGGCCTGGGCTGGGAGGTCTGGCTTGACGGCCAGGAGATCACGCAGTTCACTTATTTCCAGCAGGTGGGCGGTGTCGCGCTCGACCCCGTGGCCGTGGAACTCACCTACGGCCTCGAACGGATCCTGATCGCCCTCAACAATGCCAGCGCCATCTGGGACGAAGAGTGGGGCGCGGGTATTACCTACGGCGAAATGCGCAGGCAGGAAGAACTCGAACACAGCAAATATTATTACGACACCGCGGACGTGGAGCGCGTGCGCCAGGTATTCGACCTCTTCAAGGCCGAGGCGGAAGCGTGTCTCGCCAACGGATTGGTGCTGCCCGCGCACGATTACGTGCTCAAGTGTTCGCATACATTCAACATCCTCGACGCGCGCGGCGCGGTCGGCGTCACCGAACGCCAGGCATACTTCGGACAGATGCGCGATCTGGCGCGGCGCGTGGCGGAAGCCTATCTTGAACAGCGTAAAGTATTAGAGTATCCCCTCTTGAAAGAGACCGTCGACCATGGACCATCGACCATCGTCCGTGGTCCGTCGTCTGTCGTCCAGAATCCATCGTCTATGGTCAGTCGTCCATCGTCCTTTCTCCTCGAAATCGGTGTTGAGGAGTTGCCCGCCTCCGATGTGGACTCGGCGCACCAACAGCTTCAAACCCGTGTTTCTGACCTGCTCAAGGATTTGCATCTTGAACATGGCGAGGTGCGCGTCTTCTCGACCCCGCGGCGGTTGACCGTTTCGATCGACTTGCTCTCTCCCCGTCAGCCGGACCGCGAAGACTTGGTCAAGGGTCCGCCCGCGGACAAAGCCTTCGATAAGGACGGCATCGCCTCGCCGGCTGCCATGGGCTTTGCGAAGAAGAACGGCGTGAATACCAAGGACCTCGAGGTCCGTGAACAGGACGGCGGCAAGTACGTCTTCGCGTTGGTGAAACAGGCTGGCCGCCCGACGTCCGAAGTGCTGATGGATGTCCTGCCGGGTTTGATCGCGGGCATCAAATTCGATAAGTCCATGAAGTGGAACGACAGCGGCGTGTCCTTCTCCCGCCCGATCCGCTGGCTGGTGGCGTTGCTGGGTGAGACCGTCATCCCGTTCCAATACGCCGGCGTGGTTGCGGGAAATGTCAGCCGCGGCCTGCGCCCGTATGACTCGCCCGCGATCGAGATCAAGTCCGCCGCCAAATATTTCGACGAGATCAAGAAAGCCGGCATCGTTTTGGATACCGAAGAGCGCAAGGCCTCCATCCTGGAACAGGTCAAGAAAGCCGCCGCATCCGTCAAGGGCGAAGCGGTCATCGACGAAGCCCTGTTGGCCGAAGTGACCAATCTGGTAGAGAAACCGACAGCCGTGCTCGGCAATTTTGATAAGGAATTCTTGTCCTTGCCGCGCGATGTCTTGATTTCAGTGATGAAAAAGCATCAGCGCTATTTTCCCCTAACAGAACCCTCTCTCAGTGGGAGAGGGGAGTCGAGCGGAGCGAGACGGGGTGAGGGACTGCTCCCTCACTTCATCGCCATCCGCAACGGGGACGAGAAGCATCTCGATCTGGTGCAGCAGGGCAACGAGCACGTGTTGGGCGCGCGCTTCGCGGACGCCAACTTCTTCGTGCGCGAAGACCTCAAGC
>DASXQN010000029.1:0-8998 GCA_036507155.1 Anaerolineales bacterium | reverse complement strand
TGAAGAGAGATCACCTCCTTGGGAAAAGATGCCGCCGGCCACAAGCCCCGACGGGCTGGCCGTCCGCGGGCGCGGACTCACGGCTCTGCGCCCCCAGCCTGTGTGAACCTGCTTTCTCTCAGTTGTAATTACGAGGGCTGCAAGAATATCTTACGATTTTCGCGGACGAAAATCAAGTCCTTCTTCGGATCGGGCAATCGCGGCCCTTCCCAACGAAGTGGGTATAATCCGCCCGTGCATAAAAAATTTGTTTTGATTACCGTCATGGTCGCCCTGGGCACGGCCTTCGTTTATCTGTACTTTGCCCTGCGGCCGGACAATGCGCGCCGCCTGCAGGTCTTCGCATGGATGCGCGATCCCTCGTCGCGGCCGGACCTGATGATGCGGGCCGGGACGCGTTGCGGCGACGCGCCGTTCATCTTCCCAACCGACGGCCTGCCCGGCTTTCTCTGGGACGATTCCTTCCGCCTCGGCCATCGCCACCAGGGTGTCGACATCTTCGCCGGCACCGGCATCGGAGTCACCCGGGTGATCGCGGCCTATCCAGGCTACCTGACGCGGCTGGCCGATTGGAAATCGTCGGTGATCGTGCGCGTGCCGGACGATCCGCTGGCGCACGGCAGGCAGATCTGGGTGTACTACACTCACATGGCAGACGAAATGGGCAACTCGTTCATCTCGAGCGAGTTTCCGCCGGGGACGGTGGAGCAACAAGTGCAGGCCGGAACGCTGCTGGGCTACCAGGGCGATTATTCCGGCGATCCGAACAATCCGGTGGGCGTCCATTTGCACATCTCGATCGTGAAAGACGATGGGCTGGGGAAATTCCGCAACGAGCTGGACATCAACAACACGTACGATCCCTCGCCTTATTTCGGCATGGGCTTGAACGCCGGGCAGAACGCTTCGGAGATCCCCGGCTGCGAGGATCCACATTGAATGAGATGAAGGACCGCGTGGTGCTGATCACCGGTGCCGGCAAGGGCAGTGGACGAGCGTTGGCCGAAGCGCTGGGCGCGCGCGGCGCGCGGATCGCAGCCAACGACATCTCGCCGGTCAACGTCGAAGCGGCGGTGGCGACCATCGTCGCGGCAGGCGGCGAAGCAGCGGCCTTTGTTCATGACGTTGCCCGGAAGGTGGCGGTGCAAGGACTGGTGCAAGAGGTGCAAGACCGCTGGGGCCGCATCGACGTCCTGATCAACCACGCGGCAGTCGAGCCGCAGTCTGCGCTGCTGGATATGGACGAGTGGGATTGGCATCGCGTGCTGGACGTGAACCTGACGGGCGCGTTCCTGTTGATGCAGTCGGTGGGGCGGATGATGCGCACGCAGGGCGGAGGCGTGATCATCAACATGATAACGCGACCCGGCCCGGGGGTCGGGAATGCTCGAGCCGCGTTCCTGGCCAGCATGGGCGGCCTGGTGAGTCTCAGTCAACAGGCGGCCGAGGAGCTGGGACCGGCCGGTGTGCGCGTGCACGCGCTGGAAATTGATCAGTCCAACCTGGTCGAAGTTGTAGTGAATCTTTGCAAAGGATAAATTATGGAAGAATTGCTGGCTTATCGCAGACAACTGGTCGATCGCATGGAAAAATCCGTGGAAAAGTTTTGTGCCGCCGTCCGGGCTGCTGCGGGAGCCGCGCCGAGCGGCGAGGGCTGGAACGTACATCAACTGGCCGTGCATACGCGCGACGGCGACAAGCTCGTGTACGGGCTGCGAGTGTATCGCACGGCGCAGGAGCCGAATCCGTTGTTCGAGGACTTCGATCAGGATGCGTGGATGGCCGCGCAATACGATGCGAACGAACCGCTCGAGCACGTACTGGAGGACTTAAGCGGGAGCGTGCATAAGCTGGCCGCCTGGCTGCGCGAGGCGCCGGCCGAAGCCTGGAGCCGCGAGAGCCGCCACGCCGTGATGGGCAGCGGCTTCACGATGCAGACCTGGGCCGAGCGCGGCCTGGCGCATCTGGAGGGACACTTGGAAGAAATTGAGCGGGCGGGGGCTGAGAGCAAGAAAGAAAAAGCAAAACGGAAGAAGTAAGGCGAGGGAGCGCTCAACAAATCCCCGCTTGAGCAGTTAGATTAGATGGCCTAGTATCAGATGGAACAGCGAAAGTATTGTCCCTGAGGCTTGCAAGCAGATCAGTCCCATCAGAATGCCCAGCAGCGCGCCGGCCAGTACGTCCGAAAGATAATGCACGCCCATGGCCACGCGCGCCAGCGACACCAACGGCGCCCAGATCCACAGCGCCGCGGCGACCCAGGCCGGACCCAGCGCTACCGCGATCATGGCGATCAAAAAGGCGCGGGCTGCGTGCCCCGACGGGAACGAGTGCGGATCGGTGTTGCGATAGATGCCGCCCCACTCGCCCTCGGGCCGCTGCCGGCGCACGAGGAACTTGATGGTCAGCACGAGCGCGGCCAGCACGCTGATGCCGGTCAGTTGCACCACTGCCCAATCCTTCCACAAAGATCCGCCCACAAACCACAGCGCGATCAAACCTGCGCCCCAAAACCAGGAGTCCCCGGAATGCGCGAGGAAAACGGCCGCGGATCTGCGCAATCCCGGCTGTTCGGCCACGCGCAGGCGCTCCGAGAGACGCGCGTCAAATTCGAGGATGGATTTCAATGCCATGTCATTCCTAACAAAAAATATGTCACTCTGTAATGCGAGATCACGAGAAGTGACATATTTGACTCAAAATGCTCTGTTGCTAAGACGTCATGCCGAGCACATTCGCTTGCGCTTCGACAGGCTCCCCCTTCAGGGACTTCGCAGCGCGGCGTCTCTGCGCGGCGGCTCACACCGTCCCGGTGTCCCGAAGTGCGTTGGGATGCTATCCTTCGGGAGGGTGACACACTCAATCTATCTTCTCTTCGAACTTTTACGTGCGGTTTTTCTCGCGGCGGGTTTCGCTCTGCGCGCGGCGGTCCTGGCCCTCACCCCTCTCGCAGATTTAACGGCCGTTCGCCTGGCAGGCCGCGCGATCGACTTGCGAGCCTTGCGTTTCGCCGGCTTGCGCTTGACGCCCACGAGCTGCGCGGCGGCTTTGCGCTGCTGCTTGAGGATGTCGGCGCGCACCAGCTCCAGCTGGTGGGGTTTGTCCACGTCCATGCCGGGTTCGGCGTGCTCCCAGAGGATGGCGCGGCCCTTGATGCCGATCCGCTCACAGACGCGTTTGATTGCGTCGGCCAGGGTCAATTGTCCGGTTCGAAGCAGAATTGCGGTACCAAAGCCAATCGCCGCCGCCATGCTCAACGGATTTTTGCGTCTTTCGATCAACTCTTCCCACATATCGAGATGCTCGGTGGCTTGGCGCACATGGACAATGTTGATGTCGGCGCCGCACACTTGCATGTCCTTAAGCAGGGTGTAGGTGCGCTTGGAGTTGGGGAAGCGCTTTTCCATCACCTCGCGCGGCACGACGCCGTAGTAAAAATCGTCCTTCGTCTTCATGGCGGTGTTCACCAGCCAGTCCACCATCCCGGGCTTGAGACTTGGGATGTCGGCCGAGGAGACCAGGACATATTTGGCTGCCGGGTTGAGTTCAAGGCTCTTCTCAATGCCGGCCACGATGTTGCTCAGCATGCGTCCCTGGTTCGAGATGAAGTGCAGCGGCTTCTTGCTGGTGATGCTGCTCTTGGGTGAGAGGCCGATGACGATGATGTTATCGACATGTTTGGATTCGCCCAGCGCGTCCAACACCCATTGGACCATGGGCTTGCCGGCCACGTCGATCATGGCTTTCGAATCGCCCTTCGAATATGCGTACAGCGGATCGTCGGGCTGCGGGATGCCGCCTGCGGTTACGATTGCGTCCATGACTACTCCTTCAGTTCTTAACACAAAGGGCACGAAGGACTCAAAGGATTTTCCCTTGTGCCCTTCGTGTCCTTTGTGTTTAGTTTAGCTCTTGAATTTGTGGTTCGAAGCCGACCTTGTCGATCATCTCGGTCAGTTCCGGCCAGGTAAGCGGACGGCCCTTGCCGGAGACAGCCACCAGCGCGGCCTCCATCATATTGGTGCCGAAGGAGCGGCCGTCGAGCACCGGCGTGGTCGTGACCAGGTATTTGACGCCGCACTGCTTGAACAGCGCCACGTCTTCCGGCGTGGTGGTGTTGGTGACGATGACCTTACCTTGCATGTTGTCCGGCATATGGCGCTTGATGTAGAGACAGTCCCCCGCCACCACCGTAGCCCACTCATACCATTTGACATACTTCGGGATGCGCTGTTCTTGCTTCTCGCCGGTGGGATACAGCCACTCGAACGGGAAGCGCGTGACGATCGGGATGAGCAGCGCGGCCAGGGTTTTGAGGCCGCCCATCGAGCGGATCGGGATCGGGACGTCCAGCGCGAACATCAGGTCGCAGAAGACCGCGTCGTAGCCGGCCTCGACGAAGGCCTTGGACAGGCCCCAGCGGTCGACACCCACCGTCATCATGACCTTCTTGCCGCGCGCGTTGATATAGTCGCCCAACTTCTTGTCGACGAAGGCCGGGGCGCGGTTCTCGAGCGTGTTCTTCAAGCCGCCGCCGTCCACCACGGGCGTCTTCTCGACATAGCGCACCAGCTTTGTCACAGAATGAAACGGATAGAATTTCCCTTCCACGATGGCGCCCAGGTCCGCGCCGCCGACGCCGAAGGCGTCCACTTTGCCGTCCAGCTCCTTGAACTTGAGCGCCGCGGCTTCCATATCTCCGTCCGTGCCGATGCGTTCGATGCTTACCTTCTCGCCGAGCAAGGTCACTTCGACGGCCTTGTCGCGCTTCGACGAACCTATGCTGATACTGACTGCTCTTTTCATGAAGACTTCCTCCTGATGGGCTGCCGTGACGAGTGCACGCGCACGCGAGTATACACCGAAGTATGGGGGCTGAGAATAAGGCGACTCGACGTCAAAGACCTCCGAGGTCTCTTTTCACCTCTAGTATAATTCCTCTGTAATCGCTCGCGGAGGCACAATGGTAGAACGAAAAATACGTGTTCTGGTTGCCAAGCCCGGCCTGGATGGACATGACCGCGGCGCCAAGGTAGTGGCGCGCGCGCTGCGTGACGCTGGCATGGAGGTCATTTACACCGGCCTGCGCCAGACGCCTGAAATGATCGCGGAGGCGGCCCTGCAGGAAGATGTGGACATGGTGGGCCTGTCGATCCTCTCCGGCGCGCATATGGCGCTGGCGCCGCGCATTCTCGAACTGCTCAAAGCCAACGGCCAGACCGACGTCAAGGTCTTTATCGGCGGCATCGTGCCGGACGAGGACATCCCGCGCCTGAAGGACATGGGCGTGGCCGGCGTCTTCGGTCCCGGCGCCTCCACCGAGGACATCATCCGCGAGGTACGCGCGGCGGTTAGATAATATGTCATTGCGAGAAGCAGCGCCGCAGGCGCGCGACGTGGCAATCTCAGGGCTGCAACATAATTGAGATTGCCACGTCGGCACGCTTCGACTTCGCTCCCGTTGGTCGCTCCGCTCAGCGCGAGCCTCCTCGCAATGACATGAAGTTTCTGATGCCCTTGGCCTCCATCCTCTCCGGTGACCGCCTCGCCCTCGCCCGTCTGCTCACGCAAGTCGAGAACGACTCCGACGCAGGCCGCGCGGCGCTGGCCGAACTCTTTCCGCAGGCCGGCAAAGCGCACCTGGTCGGCATAACCGGCGCGCCCGGCACCGGCAAATCGTCGCTCGTCAATCAGCTCGCTCTTCATTATCGACAACAGAATAAGAAAATCGCCATCGTGGCCATCGACCCGTCCAGTCCGTTCACAGGCGGCGCGGTGCTGGGTGACCGCGTGCGCATGCGCGACCTGAGCGGCGACGCCGGCGTGTTCATCCGCTCGATGGCCGCGCGCGGCTCGCTTGGCGGGCTGGCGCAGGCCACCGCGGGCGTTGTGCAGGTCTTTGACGCGGCCGGCTTCGAGATCATCCTGATCGAGACGGTCGGCGCGGGACAGAGCGAAGTGGACATAGCCCGACTGGCGCATACGACTGTCGTGGTGGAGGCGCCCGGCATGGGCGACGATATCCAGGCCATCAAGGCCGGCATCCTAGAGATCGCCGACATCATCATCGTCAACAAGGCGGACCGCCCCGGGGTGGAGAACACGGAGAAGGCGCTGCGCTCCGCCCTGGAGCTGGGTCATCCCGGCCCGCGCGTCTTTCGGCATCACGGGCGGGATTCTTCGTCGCCGGGTCTCCCTGGCCCGGCCAGGACGAGCGATACGCCACTGCGTGGCACTCGACCACCGGCACCTCAGAATGACACAACGGACGGGATTTGGATCCCGCCGATCCTGCGCACCGTCTCGACCGAGGGCACGGGCATCGCCGAGGTGGCCGACGCCATCGAGCGGCACGCCGCGCACCTGCGCGTCAGCGGGGACTGGGCTGCTCGAGAGCGCGCCAGGCTCAGGTCCGAGCTGGAGGCGTTGATCCAGTCCGCGCTGGTCACGCGCTTTCATGCGGATGTCCCGCAAGAGAATTATGACCAGGTCGTGGAGCAAGTGATGAATCGCGGTTTGTCGCCGTGGGAAGCGGTGGAGACCTTGGTGAATGGAAGTGCGGGGACTCACCCTCACTCCCCGCCCTCTCCTCGCGAAGCACCCCGAGCAAAGCGAGCGGGCAAGGGGAGAGGGAGCCGGAGCAGAAAATGAGCATCATCTACGGCGAACGAGTACGCTTGCGTGCGGTGGAGCGGACCGATCTACCGAAGTTTTTTGAATGGGTCAACGATCCGGAGGTGACGCTCGGCCTGGGCATGTATCTGCCGATGTCGAACGCGGACGAGGAGAAATGGTTCGAAGGCGCGCAGACACGCGATGCAAATGAGAAACCGCTGGCGGTGGAGATCAAGGAGGGCGATGGCAGCGCCGCTGGCGTCGTGCCGCCCGGCTGGAAATTGATCGGAAGCTGCGGCGTGTTCGGCATCGAGTGGGTCAATCGTTCGGCGGAGCTCGGCATTCTAATCGGAGATAAATCCATTTGGAACAAGGGCTACGGCACCGAGGTGATGCGCTTGCTGCTGCGCCACGGCTTCGAGACGCTTAATCTGAACCGGCTATTCTTGCGCGTTTATGCTGCGAACGCGCGCGCCTTTCGCGCCTATGTCAAAGCCGGCTTCGTCGAAGAGGGCCGAATGCGCGAAGGGGTGTTCAAGAATGGACGGTATGACGATATAATCGTGATGAGCGTCCTGCGCTCTGAATGGAAAACACAGGAGAGCTGAGCATGCAGCATGCGCACAACAATCTGAAAGTTTACGGCGGCATCAAGATCTACGCGGGCGAAGGCTCGCCGGAGCTGGCCGGAAAGATCGCCGCCTATCTCGAACAGCCGTTAAGCGGGCGGGACGTGATCGAATTCCCCAACGAAAACCTGTTTGTCAAACTACACGGCAGCGCACGCGGACAGGACGTGTACGTCATCCAAACCACCTCCTCGCCGGTCCACAAAAACCTGATGGAATTATTGATCATGATCCAGACGCTGCGGCTGGACTCCGCGGCGCGCATCACGGCGGTCGTCCCGTATCTATGCTACGGCCGCTCGGACAAGAAAGACCAGCCGCGCGTCCCGATCTCCTCGCGCCTCGTTGCGGATATGATCGAAGTGGCCGGCGCGGACCGCTACATGACCATCGACCCGCATGCCGGCCAGGTGCAGGGCTTCTTCTCCATCCCCGGCGATGTACTGACCGCATCCCACATACTCGTGAATCACTTTAAAGCACACATCTGCCCAGAGATACAAGATGGTGTGGTGGCGGCGGTGGACCTCGGATTCGCTAAAAAGGCCCGTAACTTCGGCGCCGACCTGGACCTGCCGATCGCGTTCATCGAAAAACGCCGCACGGATAACAGCGCCAGGGCCGAAGCGCTGTCGGTCATCGGCGATGTGAAAGATCACGACGTCATCATTGCAGACGATGAGGTGGATACCGGCGGCTCGGTCTCACAGGCCGTTCAGCTCCTCAAACAGGAAGGCGCGCGGGACATCTATCTCTCGGTGGTGCATGCGCTGCTCTCGCGGGATGCCGCGCAGAAGCTGGGCGAGCTGCCGATCAAACGCATCATCACCACCGACACCGTCCCGATCTCCGACGAAAAAATGAAATACCTGAAAGACAAGATCACGATCCTCTCCGTCTCGGAACTGCTGGGCGAAGTCATCAAACGCGCCCATGAGGGACGCAGCGTCGGCGAACTGTTCAATGAGTGAGAGCGTATCAAGATTCAAGTGTCACGTGTCAAGTATCACGTCACACTACATGCTTCACACTTGACACACGATACCTGACACATCAAATGCCTGAATTACCCGAGGTCGAAACCATTGCCCGTACGCTGCGCCCCGACCTGATCGGCCGTACCATCCTGGGAGCCGACCTTCGTTGGGCGCGCACCCTCGCCCATCCTTCCAGCCGGACCTTCAGGGAACAGATCAAGGGCTTGAAGATCCGGGACGTGGGACGGCGCGCCAAGTTTCTCAACCTGCAGCTGGTGGGCGCGAAAAAACAGCCTTACAATTTACTCGTGCATCTGCGCATGAGCGGGGACCTCTCGCTCCGACGCGCGGACGCCCGGCCCGAAAAACATGACCGGCTGATCCTGTCTCTGAGCGGCGGCCGGCAGTTGGTGTTCAACGACACGCGCAAGTTCGGCCGCGTCTGGCTGACGGCGGATCCCGCCGCGGTGCTTGGCGCCCTCGGGCCCGAGCCGCTCTCGGACGAGTTCACGCCGGCCTGGTTGTACGAACACCTGCACGCCCGGAATCGGCAGCTCAAGCCTCTGCTGCTGGACCAATCCTTTTTGGCCGGGCTGGGCAATATTTACACCGACGAAGCGCTGCACATGGCGCGGCTGCATCCTCTGGCGGCCTCGGCCAGCGTGACCGCCAGGCAGGCGCGAGGTCTGTGGCAGGCCGTAAGAAGCGTTCTGAATGAAGGCATCCGCCGCAATGGGGCCAGCATCGACTGGGTCTATCGCGGCGGTGAGTATCAGA
>DASXQN010000028.1:0-1614 GCA_036507155.1 Anaerolineales bacterium | reverse complement strand
GAACTGCCAAGCATGGACAGCCGCCGTGCTTTATAACCCCTGCCAGGTTTGAAACAGGTTCATCCCGGCGTTGTAGAAATTGCCGCACACATAAACCCGCCAGCAGGGCGCGCTTGGAAAAGCGCGCGTCATCACTTATTCAGCAACCGGGATCGCAAAGTAGAAACTGCTGCCTCGGCCTTCTTCGCTCTCCGCCCAGATCGTCCCGCGATGCGCCTCGACGATGTGCCGTGCGATCGAAAGCCCCAGTCCGGTGCCGCCGCCTGACCGCGAACGGTCGGATTTGTAGAACCGTTCGAAGATGCGGGACAGGTCGTCTGCCGGAATCCCGACACCCGAATCGCGCACGACGAAACGCACCGCCCCTTCGCCGGATTCCGCGCCGAGGAGGACCTCGCCGCCCGGGCGGGTGAACTTGACCGCGTTATGGATCAAATTGACGAGCACCTGTTCGAGGCGCTGCGCGTCGACGCGCACCGCCGGCAGCTCTTGCGCGCACTCGATCTTGAGCGCCAAGCCCGCGCGCTCGACCTGCACCCGCATGCGCGCGCCGGCCGACTCGATCAGCTCGCACGCCGCGACCGGCCTCAGGTCCAGCGCGAGGCGCCCTGATTCGATGCGCGACAGCTCCAGCAGTTCGGCCACCATCTGGCTCAGCGCGTCGACTTCGGTCTGCATCTGGCTCAGGAATCGACGCGCGGCCGGCGGATCGTCCAGTGCGCCCTCCTGCAGCGTTTCGGTCAGGGCCTTGAGCGAAGCCAGCGGCGTGCGCAGTTCATGGGACAGGTTGCTGACAAAATCGCGGCGCACCGTTTCGAGGCGCCGCAATCGGGTTAGGTCCTGGACCAGCAGCAGGCTTCCGCGCGCGGCCCGGTCCGGGATCACCACCAGCTGCAGGAACTGCCGCTGTGCCGGCACCTCCACGGATTCGACCTGCATCTCGCCGGTTTCCTGGCTGCGCTGCCAGGCCTGGATCAATTGATGATGGCGCAGCGTCTCGGTCACAGACCGTCCGATCGGGTTCCTTCCGAACAGCCGCGCGGCGGCCGGGTTTGCGAACTGTACCCGCCCCTCCAGGTCGGCCATTAGCACGCCGTCCGTCATCTGATCGAGCACGGCGGCCAGACGTGCCCGCTCGGCCTCCAGGCTGGAGAGCTCACGATCAAAGGTTGAGACGAACGAGTTCAGCGCGCCCGAGAGATCCTCGAGTCCCTGGATTTCCGGAAGCGACTCGCCCGTCTTTTTTTCAGCAGCTGCCCGATTGAGGCTGCGCAGCAGATCGCCCATGCTTCGGCGCAACCGCAAGTAGCGCCAGGCGATCCAAATGGTTGCGATCAACAAAACGACTGCGGCGAACAAGAGGGGATAATTCACGCGGAATTTTAGATTTTAGATTGGAGATTGGTGATTGGCGGACGCGCTCAGCCTTCGAAGCGATAGCCGCCGCCTCGGACGGTCACCAGGCGCTTCGGTTCGGCCGGGTCGGGCTCGATCTTTTGCCGCAGCCAGCGCACATGCACGTCGACCGTCCGGCTGTCTCCCACAAAGTCCCAACCCCACACGCGCTCCAGAATGAATTCGCGCGAGAGCATCTGCCCCTTGTGCTCGGCGAAG
>DASXQN010000027.1:0-6227 GCA_036507155.1 Anaerolineales bacterium | reverse complement strand
GTGCCGAGCTCGTCCACCACTTCACCGATCAACATGGTCGCGAAGCGCAACACATCGTCGCCCGCCACAAAACCATACACGTCCTTGAACGAGTCGAAATGATTGATGCGCACGTCCAGCAGCGACCAATCCTGCTCACGGATGATGCGGCGCAGCTGCTCCTCGATCAGGCGTCCGGCCGGCAGGCCCGAGCGCGGGTCGGTGAGACTCTCGCGCTCCGAGCGGCGGATCGCGCCGGTAACGCGCAGTTTTAGTTCCTCGATATCGAACGGCTTGGTGATGTAATCGTCGGCGCCCAGCTCAAGTCCCTGGAGCTTGTCGCTGCGTTCGTCCTTTTGCGTGAGGAAGATCACCGGGATGTGGCTGGTACGCATGCTGGTGCGCAGCGTGCGGCAGACCTCATACCCGTCGATATCGGGAAGCATGATATCCAGCACGATTAAGTGCGGCAGCACCTGCTTCGTGCGTTCGAGCGCCTCCGAGCCGCGGTTGGCTACATCCACGTCGAATTGCAGGCCCGTGAAGTAGATCTTCAACATATTGGCAATATCGACATCGTCTTCTACGACCAGCAGGCGTGCATTTCCCATTCAAGCCTCCTCATGCGCGCCGCAAACCCCGTTTGGCATTGCGACGCACGGCGTCGATCTGAGCTTCCGTCACTTCCCGTTCGAACGAGCGAAAGCCGCTCAAGCGGAACCCGTGTCGTTCGGCCATGGAAGTGATTTCCCTCACCCTCGCGAGTGTGATCTCCTTGCCTATCGTGTAATCCTCGAAGCGGCCTTCCAGCGCCAGGGCCATGGTCTCAGCCATGCAGGCGTATGCACGGCCCGGCGGAAAACCGAAGTTAAAATGGAAATCAACGGAGCCTGGCACATCAACCATTCCGCCGTCAATCACTAATATATCATCTCTGGCCCCAGCCACCATTGCAGAAACATCGCGGGGGCGGGCTACATCGCAGACGACGCTGCCCGGTTGCAGGTCTTCGGGACGGATGACCGCGTGCAGCGCGCTGGTGACCGTCAGGATCAAATGGGCTTCAGACAGGACGTCCATGCTCGTGCTGACGACCAGTTCGGCACGGGCGCGGACCTTGAGCTGGTCGCGAAAAACTTCGAGCTTTTCCCGGTCCCGGGCCACGAGCAGCACCCGGGCGGCCTCCCCCGCCAACAGCTCCGCGCAGACGCGGCCCGTCGCCCCGGTCGCCCCCACCACGGCCACCGTCGCGTCCGGCATGTGGATGTCCATCAATTCCGCGGCGGCACGGATCGACTGCACGGCCACCGCGATCGTATAGGAGTCGCCGGTGGTGACGGGCACGTCCAGCGCGCGCGCGATCGTCACGCCCGCGTCGCCGACGACAGAGGTGAACGCGCCCAGCCCCAGGATGTTCGCGCCCAGCCGCTCCGCCATATGTCCGGTTTGAATGATCTTGCGATACACCCTGGCCTCGGACAGCTCCAGCATGCGGCGCGGCGTGAAGGGGCAGGCGATCAACCAGCCCTTGATCTGCTTGCCCGTCTCAGCGGAAGCAATGCCTTCGATTTCGGAAAGATAAACGGGGGGAAAGAATGTCGAGAAGAAGTCGATCTGGCGTTCGGTCAGCGCGCGGCCGAGCAGCGGGAACTTTCGGCTTACATCGCGCTTCGGGTCAACGGGATGAATAATGAAGGCAAATGAATCCATTCACCAAGACTCCACCTCCGCCTGAGGGTGGCGGTGATAGGGAGTCTGGTGCATGCGCGCGGCCTTCATGCGATGGTGGTCGCTGTCTTCGAAGCGGACGTCGCGATCGATGACGCGCCGGTCTGCGGAGGCCACCAGCACCACGTCCGATTCGATCGTGCGCGCCGGATAGATGATCATCCCCGAGCCGATGCGGCAGTTGTGTCCGATGCATCCGCCGATCACGGGCCGGTTCGAGGGGCGCAGCTCGGCGCCGCCGTCGCGGGCGCGGATCGGCGTGGGGATCAGGTTGTAGTCCGTCCAGGTATTGCCGGCGCCAATGAAAGTGTTGCGCCCCACCACGCACATTTGCAGGCAGGTGTTCTGCGCCACCATGCTGTTTTCCATCAAACTGCTCATGAATAATGCTGAGCGAAACGGCAGGAACGCGCCGTCACCGACCACCGAGAGCATGAGCTGCACATCCTGCGAGATATTAACGTTGCTGCCGATGATACAGTTCTCGATCACTGCGCCGGCATTGATGGTCACGTTGTCGCCGATCGTGGTGGGACCGTGGATGATGGCACTGGGATCGATCACGCAGTTTTTCCCGATCCGCACCAGTTGCGAGCACTCCAGGATCTGCCGGCCCTCATAGACCGCCTTGGCGAGGATGCTTAGCTTAAAACCCAGGTCTTCATTGAGGCGCTTCTCAAATCGTGCGCCGCGTGCGAACAAGCCGAACACCACGTCTGCAATGAAGACATGTACCCACGAATCGATCGCGATCAACGACCGCAGGGGAACCTGGAACACCAGGTCGCCGGTCTGGTCGGCCATGTACGTGGGGACATGATAGTAGCCGATCTCGCGCGCCTGCATGTCGAGCACGAGCGGCTCCGCATCCGCCACCGGGCCGTTGGGGTAATACCACAGGTCCGCCAGATAAACACTGCCCGCCGGTGTATAAGAAGATGAGAGCGGCAGCGCGTGTTCGTGGAAAGCCGGGTCCTCGGCGGAGAAGGCCGCACGCACCGGACGCTTGCGTTTCTGCGCCTCGGAGATGAAGGCCCGGAGGTAGTGTTCGTCGAAGAACAGGTTATCGCGATAGATCAGGGTTGGTTCGCGCACGGGCGGCATGCGCTGGCCCGCCTTCAACTCCAGCTCGCGCGTCATGTACGGCGCCAGCAGGTTGCGCTGATGCAGCCACAGCGGCGCGTTCTGTATGCGCAGCTCGCGCGCGGGCTCGCAGAACGGGGTGATCGGCTGAGGGGCTTGCAGAATCACTTTCAGCATGGCGATTCGGACGATTGACGATGGACGATGGATGGATGGCGGTTGACGGTTGGCGGTTGACGGCGTTGCGCCGCGAAGTCCCCGAAGGGGGAGCTTGTCGAAGGATTGAAAGTCCGACCTGCATCGCCACAACCAATGCAAACGGTCTCTTCTATATTATTGAGCATCTTACCACCACTCAACTTGATGCAGCCGGTAGCTCTTCATCCAGGAATGTCTTCAGCCTGCGGCTGAACTCCTCTGGTTCGTCAAGCATGATGAAATGACCGGATCGTGGGAATCGCTGGATGCGGGCGTTGGGAATCCCTTCCTGGAGCGGCTTCCACTGGTTCGGATTCACAACGATATCCTTGTCGCCATACATGCCGAGCACGGGAGCGGTGACTTGATAAAGGCTGGGGCGAAGGTCGGTGCGACGCAAAGAACCGATGCTGGCAAAGAACGATTCGAGTGTTGTACGCGAAATGTCGCGGTCCATCATGTCCGGCCATTTTGGATCTTTGCTGTAGTACGGGGCCAGCAGGCGGTAAAACGACTTGTAGATCCAGATATTGTGGTAGGTCAGCCAGCCAAAAGGACGATAGCCAAAAGCTTTTGGGAAGATGAATAGAGATGAACCTGTGATCGGCGAACCGACCACCACTACCTTCTGCACGCGTTGCGGGTATTTCATGGCCACCATCAGGCTGACGGTGCCGCCCATGCTGTGGCCCACCAGCGGCGCGCGGGCGATGCCCAATTGTTCCATAAATTGATCGACGAGATTTACAAAATCCTGCACAGCGAATGTCTGCTGCTTCGTACCTGATTCCCCGAACCCCCAGAAATCCAGCGCGTACGTACGATAAAACGCGCCTAAATAACCCATGGTCTGCTGCCACAACCCCCAGGAACCCTGATAGCCGTGCAACAGGATGACCGGCTTGCCGCGACCGTAAACTTCGTAATGAACGATTCCCTGATCGGTCGTAATGGAGGACACGCTAGCCTGGTCTGCCCGGGCGTACTATTTGCCGGACTCCATTTCAGCGAGAATACTGTAGAGCAGCTCGAGCAAAACGGCTTTCACTTTTTCACGATCGGTGGCGATGCACGGGAGCAATTTGGTCTTCGCATCCAGGCGCAGCGCATGCCGCATATCTTCGATTTCCCATGCATCCGGCTTATCCTGCTTGTTGGCGGTGACGACGTAGGGCGTGGGCGCGTAGGCGCGAAAGGTCTCGAGGATCGAGCGCGCCTCACGGAAGGTCTCGGGCCGCGTGCTGTCCACCATGACAATGAAGCCAAGCATGCCTTCAGAGAGGATTTCCCACATGAAGTCGAAGCGCTTCTGGCCGGGAGTGCCGAAGAGATAAAGCACCAGGTCCTCGTCCACCGTGATGCGGCCGAAGTCCATGGCGACCGTGGTCGCCTCTTTGACACTGCGCTCGTTGGCGGAACTGATCTTGCGCTCCGTGGAGACGACGTCAATTTCGCTCACCGATTGGATGAACTCGGTCTTGCCAGCGCTAAAGGGGCCTGTCACCACCATTTTGACCGTTTGCATAAGTGCGATCCTTGAAAAACTGGATTACATCGTCCGGATTCGGCCGATCAATTTGTTGATGAGCGACTTCTGTTCTTCCTTGTCCTGGGTCGGGAACATCTTGGGGTTGAGCGGCACGGCCGCGCCCTCGGGCCGCAGGATCTCCACCAGGCCGGCCTGCAGCAGGCCGTACACGATGCGGCGCATCTCCAGGTCGTTGAGCTTGCTTGCGCTGGCGATCTGTTTGAGCGTGTTCTTCGGATTGATGAACTTCACCACGCGCCACTCTTCCACGCTCAGATTGACATTGGTGAGCGGGCGTTCGGTGAACTTGAGCGCCATGTCCAGGCTCGGGATCTCGTCCTGCAGTTGCTCCCACTCGCGCAACTGCCGCGAGCCTTCGATGATAATGTTCTCAAGGTCCAGGCGCACGTTGATGCGGTCCTCCGGCGGGAGCATCTCCGCTTCAAATCGGAAGGAACCTTCCACCCACGTGAACAAGCGCCTGAGGACTTCGGTAAAGTAACCCTGCAGGTTGAGCAGGATGTCTTCCTGCGTCACGTAGCCCGCGTTGATCAGGAGCAGCCCGAGCTCCTTATCGGAGATCCGGCCGCTCCGTTCGATGATGGCGCGGTACTGGTTGGCGTTGAGCTTGTTGGCGCGGTGCAGCACGGCGCCCAGGCTCGTGTCTTCTGCGCCGATCTGCGCGTACGATAATTTCCCATCGCGGAAGGCAACCTGGGCCTGCTCGTTGGGACCATCCACGACCAGGGTCCCGGTCTTGCTGGCCAGGTTGATCAAGTTTAGCAGTTGTGTGATCGTGAAATCGCGTAAGTTGCCGCGCAGCGCCATAAGGCCTCAATACTGCTGTTGACTATATATGTAAACTTGATTTCGCCTAATTGCAAGAACAAAACAGAATTTTCGATTGAAAATAGCGCTGCCGGCTTAAAAAACCACCGGGAACAGGCCGGCATGGGCCGGATTATACATGCAAGGCAGGCATGCGTCAATTAAGGCCGCTTTTGACCCGTGATCAGGCGGATGGCGCGCAGGAATTGCCCGTTTCCGAAGCGTGATATAGTTGCCGCAATCATGCGCCGCCGGAGAAATGATCCATGAGGGTAAGAGTTCTCCTGTTTTGCTGCCTGGTCCTGACGTTGGCCGCCTCCCCGCAGTCGGCCTCCGCGGCACAGCCGGCAGGCGTTACAGACAATCGGGCCGACCTTGATTTTCCCAATACGATCACGTTTCACGCCGCGATCCAAAGCGACTCGCTGATCGATTCCGTCGCGCTTGAGTACGGCACGCAGCAGTTGACGTGCGGCGATGTGATCGCCCTGTCTTTCCCGGAATTCGCTCCCGGTAAGTCGGTGGATGTCGATTGGACGTGGGACATGCGCCAGTCCGGATCGCTGCCGCCGGGCACCAGTATCTGGTGGCGCTGGCGCTACACGGATGCCTCGGGAGTGGAGACGGTCAGCGAAGAGAATACGATCCTGTGGCTCGACTCCCAGCATCACTGGGAGATGATCACCGGCAACAGCGTGTGGCTGCATTGGTATACAGGGAGCAAGGCGTTCGCCCAAGACCTGCTGAATGCCGCCACCTCCGGCCTTGCGCGCCTCAAAACCGATACGGGCCTCGCGCCGGTTCAGCCCATCGACCTCTACATATACGGCAACACCACCGATATGCGCGATGCGATCCTGTTCGAGCCCGGCTGGACCGGTGG
>DASXQN010000026.1:0-4455 GCA_036507155.1 Anaerolineales bacterium | reverse complement strand
CCCAGCACCTCCGACTTCTTCGCGGCATTGAACAGCGTCAGCGTGGCGGAGTTGCATTCCCGCCAGCGGCTGTTGACGTCCTTCACATAGAAATACACATCCGCCAGATGCTCGAGGATCTCGGGCAGGTTGTCCGGGTCGCAGCGAATCTCTCCGTCTCGATCTCGGGACCGCGGCGTTGGCTTGTACCGCGTGCGCGCGACCTCTGGCCGCCGGAGCAACCCGTCAGCCGGAGATCGCGCTGCCACGGACACGCCTTTGGCTCCCCTACTTCTTTTCCAGCAGCTGCTTTACCATCGCGTTCACCAGGCGCGGCAGGTCATAGGGGAAACGGGCCGTGATCAGATTGCCGTCGACCACGCAGGGTTCGTCCAGAACGGTGGCGCCGGCGTTTTCGAGGTCGATCTGGATGTTCCACACAGCGGTGGCGCGCTTGCCCTTGAGGATCTTGGCGCTGACCATCACCCACTGGCCGTGACAGATGGCGGTCGTGGGCTTGCCCGCTTCATACATGGCGCGCACAAAGGCGCGCGCATGCTGGTCCATGCGCAGGGCATCGGGGTTCCAGCAGCCGCCCGGCAGGAGAATGGCATCGTAGTCCGCGGCTTTCGCTTCATCCGTGTAGCGGTCGATCTTCAGCCAGCCGGCGTTCTCCATCAGGCGGATGGCCAGCACGTGGGTGGCGCATTGCGGCGGGAAGCGCAGGCCGAGCGTCGGATGGAACTCGCCGATGCGCGGCGAGACGATATGGACGGTGGCCCCGTGCTCGGAGAGCCAGCGATGGGCGCCCAGAATCTCCACTTCCTCCACACCGTTGGTGCAGCAGATGGCGACGCGCTTGCCCTTGAGTAGAGTTGGGTTGGACGGCGGGTCAAACAGGAAGCTGCGGAGCTCGCGATTCAATTCGCCGTCGGCCGTGACCAAAAGCTCCGTCGAGATCGACGGTACCGGCGAGGACGACATCAGCTGCTGCATCCGGTTGACGGCGGCAGCCTGTGAAGATGTGCTCATCTTTCATGCTCCTGAGCGAGGTTGATTGGCGGTATTCGCGACGACGGACATCGGAGCGATCACTCCTTGCGCCGGCTCTGCAGCGTGACGAGGCCGGCCAGAACAGCGGCAATGACCGCAATGGTCCATGTGAAGCTGTGCATGTACCAGGGCGCCGCATTGAGCTGGGCTTTGCCCATAACGGTATTGGGATCCGGCGGCTTGAGGAAGAAGACGCCGTAGAGATGGGCGGCGACGATGGCGACAAGCAGGACGATACAGAAGATCATGGCGACGATCATGGCCGCCTTCAGCACCGAACGCGCGGGCACGCCGGGTTCCGCCAGCGGCAGGAGATTGTTGATGAGCCCCGCCAGCACCACCAGGACGCAGCCGATCGTGAACAGCGTGATGCTGACCGGCTGGAAGATCATCAGAAGCGCAAGCACGCCAAGCCCGATGATCGCGTATTCCAGTTTTCGCGCCGAAGCGGGCGTCATTCCGCCGTTGCCTTGATCGTCGCTTCTCATGCGCGCACCGCCTTTCCGTCTTCACCGAAGACATGGGTCTGCGCGGGGTCCGGAACCAGATGAAGCGCCTCGCCGGTTTTCACGCGCTTGTCGCGCGGGACGACGACCCGGATATCGCTGCCCGTCTTCGTGCGCGCGTGAATGAGCGTTTCGGCGCCCATCGGTTCGATCAGTTCGGCCACCGCGTCGATCGTGTCCAGGGTGTCTTCGGAGACAACAGTGAAGGCGCGCGGGCGAATTCCCACGGTGAGCCTTCCGGGCTTCAGGTTTGCAACCGCCGGATTGACGCTCAGATCGACGTCCTGTTCATCGAAGGCCACTTTCGCCTTGCCGTTGCCGTAGCCCTTGAATTGCGCCTGGATCAGGTTCATCTGCGGCGTCCCGATGAAGCTTGCGACGAAGACATTGGCGGGCTTCGCAAAGACGTCATGCGGGCTTCCCACCTGTTCGATCAGCCCGTCGCGCATGATGGCGATGCGGTCCGCCATGGTCAGCGCCTCGAGCTGGTCGTGGGTGACGATGACCGTGGCCTTCGAAAGATTCGACAGCACAGCCTTGATCTGGCCACGCATGGAATGGCGCAGCTCCACATCGAGCCGCGAGAGCGGCTCGTCGAACAAAAAGCAGTTCGGATCCCGGATAATGGCGCGGGCGACGGCGACGCGCTGCTTCTCTCCTTCGGAAACCTGCCCCGGCAACCGGTCCAGGACGTCGCGAAGATGCAGGATGTCGGCGACCTTGTTGACGCGGGCAGCCACGTCGGCGCTCCCGATGCCTTCGTAATGGAGCGGCATTGCGATGTTCTGGCCGACCGTCAGCGCGGGATAGAGGGCATAGAACTGGAATACCATCGCGACGTCGCGCTTTTCCGGCGACAGTTCATTCATGCGTCGCCCGGCAATCACGACGTCCCCCGCCGTGGCGCGCTCGAGACCGGCAATCATGCGGAGCGTCGTGGTCTTGCCGCAGCCTGAAGGGCCGAGCAGGCACACGACCTCGCCCGCCGCAACCGACAGGTCGGCATCCCGGACGGCGACAAAATCGCCGAACCTCTTGGTGAGCTTGCGTATTTCAATGGTCGACATGACTACTTCCTGACCGTGCCGAACGTGACGCCACGCAGCAGGTGCTCCTGCAAGAAGAAGGTCACGAGGAAAACGGGAATCAGGAACAGGGTTTCAATGGCGGCCAGCAGCGTCCAGTCGGTGCCGCGGCCGCCGGAAGAGACCGCCTGATTCATGGCCACTGGCACGGTGCGCGTGTCAGGGCCCGTCAGGAGCAGCGCAAACAGAAACTCGTTCCAGGTGAGGATGAGACCGAAGACGAAGGTCGCGGCCAGGCCCGCGATGACCTGGGGCAGGCAGATCTTGAAAAAGACCTTGATCTCGGACGACCCGTCGATGCGGGCCGCATCCTCGACGTCCGTCGCGAGTTCATCGAAGAAGCTCTTCATCATCCAGATCGTGAAGGCGAGATTGAAAGCCGTGTAGAGCATGATGATCCCGAGATAGGAGCCGGAGAGGCCCACGGCGCGGAACATCAGGATCACCGGAATGACGACGACGATCGCCGGCAGCATGCGGGTGGTCAGGATGATGAAAAGATAAGTGTCGTTGCCCTTGAGCGGATAGCGCGAGAAGCCATAGGCCGCCAACGTGCCGATGATGAGGGCAAGCAGGACTGACACGGACGCGATCACGACCGAGTTGAAGAAGAAGCGGTCGAAGCCGGTGGATTCCGGCTGGCCGCCCACCGTCATGATACGGGAAAAGACCGAACCGAAATTCTCCAGCGTCGGCGTGAAAACGAATTGATCGGGAATCAAGCCGAACAAAGACGTGGGCGAAAGCGTCGGCGGCACCGACAGCGCCAGCGCCTGCGGCTTGATGGCCGTGAAGATGATGAAGAGGACCGGCAGGAAGTAGATCAGGCTGACCGCCGCCACGACAAACGTGCGGCCCCAGCCCGCGTCTGCGACGCCGCCGACCCGGCGGAAGCCCATCCGTTCCCAGAAAGAGATGCCGTCTGTCATGGCTCAGGCCTCCCGGTTCCGGCGATTGGCGAGGTAGAGATAAAGGTTGGTGAGCACGATCACCATGAACAGCATGATGTAGGAAATGGCGGCCCCTTCGCTGGTCTTGTTCTGCTCGTTGGCGATGCGGATCAGGTGGTAGGAGATCGTCATGGTGTCGTTGCCGCCCTTGGTGAGGAGGATCACGAGGTCGGCCAGCTTGAAAGCCTCGATAGTGCGGAACAGGAGCGCGAGCATCAGGAGCCCGCGGATATAGGGGAACGTGATGCTCCAAAAGCGCCGCCAGGCGGAGACCCGATCGATGGCGGCCGCCTCGTAGAGATACTTCGGCACCGACACCAGCCCCGCCAGGACCAGCAGCATGACGAAGGGCGACCACATCCAGGCGTCGGCAAAAACGATGCCCGCCACGGCGCCCGACTTGCTGTCCATCAGAATGAACTGGCCGTCCGTGATGCTGTTCAGCACATAGCTCAAGATGCCGAAGGTCGGATCATAATAGTAAGTGAAGAAGACGCCTGAAGCGACGACCGACAGCATCATCGGCGTCAGCACCAGGATCAGGAGGTACTTGCGCAGCGGAAACTGCTTGGCGAACAGCATCGCCAGGAGAAACCCGACGATCATCTGGGCCGACACCGTGAGCACCACGAACATGGCGGTGTTGATCAGGGCGTTCCAGTTGTCCGGCGCGGCAATGTCGTTGGTCAGGACCTTGATATAGTTGGTGAGGCCAACGAAGCGGATGGACTGCTGGTTGGACTGGTAGGCAAAGAACGAGAGCCCCAGCGACCACAGTAGCGGAAAGATGTTCATTACGAACAGAACCGCGATGGCCGGCGCCACGAGCAGCCCACCATAGTAGCGGCGGCGGTACGCGTTCACCACGAATGCCGCGGCAAC